>NZ_JBFAHW010000050.1:0-73678 GCF_040654355.1 Streptomyces sp. NPDC050704
CGGACGATCGTCCCCATGGGCTATAGGTGAGGCCCGGGGACACTGTCCCCTCCGCAGCCACATACAGATGAACGGTCAACTGTCCCTTCTTGTTCCCGCAGTTGGGGACGCGGTTCCTGTGAACTGGGGCACGTCCGCGATCGTCAGGTTCCGGCTCACGGGGCCGGGTGGCGTCGGCCGTCCACCTCCGGACCGTCCGCGGACACGGGAGGGCCGCGTCCGACGGGAGCCGTGGGCGGTGGTGAGCGGTTGATGAAGGACCCGGCGTTCACGGCACTCCGGCCGGGCACGCTGAGTGAGGAGCCGGTGCGGTACGCCGCCTGGCGGCCCACGACGCCGCGATGCTCCCGCGGCTCCACCATGGTCATCGGGAAAGGAAAATTTGTTCCCATCAGGTTCGTGGGCAGCGACTTCGGCACGGTAGAAAGGACCCATGCCGGAGCACGAGACCCCCGCCGGGTCCATGGACGATGTCGATGCGGTCACCCAGGCGGTCCTGACCGCGTCCCGGCTGCTGGTGGCGGTCTCCGCCCGGTCCCTCGCCGAGGTCGAAGAGCGTGTGACGCTCCCGCAGGTCCGGATGCTGGTGGTCCTGTCCACTCGCGGCGCGACCAAGTTGGTCACGCTCGCCGACCTGCTCCAGGTCGCTCCCTCGACCGCCATGCGCATGGTCGACCGGCTCATCGCCGCCGGCCTCGCCGACCGCCAGACCAACCCCGACAACCGCCGCGAGACGCTGCTCCGGCTTACGGACGAAGGACGGCTCACCGTCGCGGACGTCACCGCCCGGCGCCGGGCCGAGATCGCCACGATCGTCGAACGGCTCGCCCCGAAGCAGCGTGCGGCACTCATCGAGGCACTCACGGCCTTCAACGAGGCGGGCGGGGAACCCCTTGCTCCGGCGACGGACGACCCGGAGCCGCATCCGTTCGGCTGGGTGGACGCCGTGGTGGGGGGGTGACAACTGAAAAGGGGGCGTAGGGCAGAGCTGGACAGGACTGACAGCCCGGACCAGCTCTCCCCATAGGTCAACCCAGTGGCGCAACGATCTTGGCATGTGATCGTATGCTGAGGCGCGTATCTTCTTCTTCGGACAAGTCCCGATGCGACGCTCGTAGCGAAGGCCCCGCTGTAAGGCCGCAGTTGGGCAGCATGTCCCGGGCCGGGCGCACCACACGCACGGGAACCCCACCGGCTCGTCGGCACATTCCCCGGAACACCTGCGCAACTCACCCAAGCCGTCCACGGAGGAGCCGGATTCATCGTGACCCGAGTACTTGTCATCGGCGGCGGGGTCGCTGGTACGACGACGGCCCTCGCCCTGCACAAGGCGGGCTTCGACGTCTGCGTGTACGAGGCGCACCCCGACTCGGCCGAGGACATCGGCGCCTTCCTCACGCTGGCGAGCAACGGTATGCGAGCCCTCGCCCAGATCGACGCCTCCGCCGCGGTCACCGCGGCCGGTTTCCCGCTGACCTCGATACGCGTCCTCGACGGCACGGGCACCGAGGTCGCGCAGCGGCCGCTCGGCGAGGCCGACAGCCCCGTCCTGCGGTACCGGTGCCTGCGTCGGGGCGAACTCAACGCCGCCCTGCAGACCGAGGCCGCCCACCGAGGGATCGACATCCGGCACGGTGCCTCGCTGGCGTCCGTCCAGGACGGCCCCGACCGCGTCACCGCACACTTCACCGACGGCAGCACCGCAACCGGCGACCTGCTCATCGGCGCCGACGGCCTGAACTCCACCGTCCGCCGGACGATCAGCCCGGCCACCCAACCGTGCTATGCGGGCGAGTACGTGTTCTACGGCTACACCACCGACATGTCCCTGGTCGAGGAGGCTGACGACGAGCGCCTCACCATGGTGCGCGGCAGCGCTGCCGCCTTCGGCTACGCGGTGTCGTCCGGCGGGCAGACGTACTGGTTCGCGCGGGTGGCCGGAGAACGCCTGGCCGCCGACGCGATCACGCGCGGCACACCTGGCCGATGGCGCGATCTGCTGCTGCCGTTGCTGCGCGACGATGCCACCGCGGCCGCCGGCATCGTCGCGGCCACCACCGACGACATCCTGGTCACCAACGCCACCGAGATAGCGACCGGGGCACCCTGGCGCTCGGGACGGATGCTGCTCGTCGGCGACGCCGCCCACGCGGCGTCTCCGGCGACCGGGCAGGGCGCCTCGATGGCGATGGAGGACGCCGTCATCCTCGCCAAGGCACTGCGCGACATGCCCGGCACCGATGCCGCGCTGTCCGTCTACGAGACGCTGCGCCGCCCGCGCGTGGGACACAACACCACCGTGAGCGGAAACATCTCCCGCGGCGCCCACACGCCGTCCCGCACCGGTCAAGCGCCGGCGGCGCGGCCCGGTGACGAGGAGCTGGCCCGGCTGTTGGAGTGGAATTCCCCCATCGGAACGTCCCACGGAACGTCCCAGCCGGGTGCGGCTGTTCTCGGGGGAGGTTCCTGATCGGACGGTCAGTCGGCCTGGATCTGAACCTGCTGGTGCCGTTGGACGCGCTGTTGCAGGAGCGCAGTGTGACGCGGGCGGCCCAGCGGCTGGGGCTGAGCCAGCCCACGGTGAGTGCCGCGCTGGCCCGGCTGCGTCGCCACTTCGGCGACGAACTGCTGACCCGCGTGGGGAACACCTACGAGCTCACCCCGCTGGCCGAGCGCCTGGCCGGGCACACGGCGCAGGCGCTCGGCTCGGCGGACCGGGTTCTCCAGACCCGCCCCGCCTTCGACCCCGCCCACGCGCAACGCGAGTTCACCCTGGTGGTGACCGACATGCATCTGGCGACCTTCGGCCGGACGCTGGCCGCCCTCGTGCGCGACGCGGCGCCGGAGGTACGGCTGCGGTTCCAGCACAACACCCCGCACATCGTCCACCGTGCTCCCGAGCATCTGCGCACCGTCGACGGCATGCTGCTGGCGCAGGGCCTGTTGGCGAACGTCCCGGCCATCGACCTGTACGAGGACCGCTGGGTGTGCGTGGTCTCCTCCGACACCGTCACGTCGACACCACAGACCCCACAAGAGCTCGTCGCACGCCCCTGGGTGCTGCCCTATCACTTCCCGGCCATGGGCTTCTCGCCCCTGCACGGACTGCACACCCAGGGCCTGGAACCGCGGGTCGAGATCGCCATCGAGAACTTCCTCACCATGCCGTACCTGATCGCCGGCACCAACCGGGTGGGCGTGGTACCCGAACGCGCCGCCCGCCTGTTTTCCGCCGACAGCGGCACGGCCGTCGTCGAGCTGCCGTTCGGTGGGGGACGGCTGGTGGAATCCCTGTGGTGGCACCCCCTGCACGAACGGGACCCCGCACACATCTGGCTGAGAAAGACCGCGGCCGAGGCCGGCCGGCTGATCGCCGCCGGTACGGCTGAGGCCGCACTCCACGACACGCCGCACAGCTGACCGGCCCGGCCCAGGCCAGATCCTCGAGGTTGGGCTCGTACAGCGGTATTGATTTCGTCTATGCCCGCCATCGATGATCTCTCCTTCCCCAAACGCCTGGTCAGCGGCGAGAGTTGGACTTGCGAGCACGTCGTCGGCGTACGACGACGGGGCTTGTTTCCCCCACTTTGCGGTTTCTTGGAGTTGACTGTTATGCGCGGCGAGCTGCTGGCGCTTCGGGCAGGGCACGTTTTCGACGGTGTGAACGCCAGACGTTCGGGCATGGTGCTGGTCGAGGACGGAGTGATCCGCGACGTGGACTTCACGGGAGCGGCACCGCCGGAGCACGCGGCGGTGACGGACTTCGGACCGGACGGATGGCTGCTTCCCGGGCTGATCGACGCGCACGTGCACCTGTGCTGGGACGGCACCAAGGACGCCGTGGAACACGTGGCGTCCGACGACCACGAAGCCGTACTGGAGACCGCACGTGCCTCCGCGGCGACCACGCTGGCGACCGGTGTCACGACCGTCCGGGACCTCGGAGACCGCGACTACCTCACCCTCGCGCTGCGAGAACAGGTGCCGCCCACGGAACGCCCTGACATCGTCGCCGCGGGCCCGCCGGTCACCACCCACGGCGGCCACTGCCACTTCCTCGGCGGCGAGGCCGAGGGCGCCGAGGAACTGTGGGCCGCGGTACGCGAACGTGCCGAGCGCGGCTGTGACGTGGTGAAGGTGATGGTCAGCGGCGGCATGATGACGCCCGGCTCCAACTCCCTGCACCAGCAGTACGACCGGTCCGACCTGTGGCTGATCGCCGACGAGGCGCACCGGCTCGGGCTCACCGTGGCCGCTCACGCCCACGCCGTCCCGGCTATCGCGGACGTGGTCGACGCCGACTTCGACACCATCGAGCACTTCTCCTTCCTCACCGCCGAGGGCGTCGGCCTGCGCCAGGATGTGGTGGACGAGGTCGTACGGCGAGGAACGTTCATCAGCCTCACGGTGGGCATCATGCCCGGCAAGACGCCGTCGGCCCCGGCCGTGGTCGCTCGCTTCGCCGCCCTGGAGGACGTCGTGGCCAAGGTCATCGCCTCGGGCGCCCGGGTCGTTCCCGGTACCGACGCAGGCATCTCTCCCGGTAAACCACACGGCGTCTACCCCCACGCGTTGACCCAGCTCGCCGAGCTGGGCATGGCGAACCGTGACGTACTGCGCTGCGCGACCACCGAGGCCGCCGAAGCGGTGGGCCGGGCCGGACGCAAGGGCGTACTGCGCCCCGGAGCGGACGCCGACCTCCTCGCACTCGGCAGCTCTCCGATCGACGACATCTCGGCGGTCACCGACATCCGCGCGGTGTACCGGGCGGGCCACCGGGTGCGTTGAGTCCCGGATCGCCACTCGTGCCTGGCGGAACCCCGAGGCCGGTCAGGCCTACCCCGGCCCGGTCGCGTACGGCGACGGCACCAGGTTCGTGGCCGCCACGCCACCGGCGGTCACTCGGTGGGCCTTGCGGACACCGCCCTGACCCCGGAGACGCGTGGCGTGGCGTGCGTCCCCGGTCCCGCGCCGCCCGTGGGGACGGACCGGTGCGGTGAACGACCCGGCCGCGGTCTCCCGATCCCCCCTCGGAAGACCGCGGCCGGGTCTCGCCGATCCTGCCTCGGCAACCTGACCCGCGAGGCGCGGGCGGAAGCCCCGCTGGTGCCGTCGCCTCAGTGGCAGCAGAGCTGCTTCATCGCCTCACGCGGCAAGTCCCTTGCGGATGCGGTCGAGCATGAACGCCGAGGATTCCCGGGCGCGTTCCTCCCAGGCGAAGACGCAGGCGGTGGCGACCCCGTCGAAGTTCAGCTCGCGCAGGGTGCCGAAGAAGGCGTCCCAGTCGACCTCGCCCTGGCCGATGTCCAGGTGCTGGTGGATACGGGCGGCCGTGCCCGGCGGATTGAGGATGTAACGCAGGCCGCTGGAGCCCTTGTGGTTGAAGGAGTCCGCGATGTGCACGTGCTGGAGCTTGTCGCCCGCGTGGCGCATCATCGCCGCGATGTCCGCGCCGACGTCCGAGGCACCGGAGAGGTGAAAGGAGTGCGGGGCGCAGTAAAGGTAGTTCACCCAGGGCTTGTTGATGGCGCGGACCAGGTCCACGGCCGGGGCGTTCTCCTCGCAGAAGTCGTCCGGATGCGCCTCCAGGTTCAGCGCGATGCCCTCCCGTTCGAAGAGCGGCAGCAACTCGTCCAGGGAGCGCCAGAAGGCGGCCTCACTCTCGGCGGCTTGCTCGGGACGGCCGTTGAACTCCGAGTTCATCAACCGGCATTCGAGGTCCGCGGTGATCTCGATCATCCGCTTCCAGTAGCGGACGGCGGCCTGCCGCTCGGTCTCGTCGGGCGAGGACCACTTGTACAGCGGCAGCACGGACGACAGCCGCACGCCGTGCGTACGCAGGGAGTTCTTGAGCTCCGCCACCCGCTCGTCGTCCGCCCTGGGATGCAGGAAGAACGGCATGAAGTCCTCGCGGGGCGACAACTCGATGTATTCGTAGCCGAGTTCGGCGACCGTGCGCACCATCTCGTCGATGGGCAGGGCGCGGAACATGTACGGGTCGAGGGCGATCTTCACGCGACACCTCCGGCGGTGGCCGTGGCCGCGTAGAACGCGGGTCGGGGCTTCATGTCGACGGTCACGACCTGGCTGGCCGACTCCAGGGACCGGACGGCCGCGTCGGTGATGACGGTGGCCGCGTAGCCGTCCCAGGCGGACGGTCCGGTCGGCTCCTCGCCGGCCGCGATGCCCGCGATCCACTCGCGGAACTCGGTGTCGAAGGCGTCCGCGAACCGGTCCTTCCAGTCCCGCAGCACCGCCGAGCCGCTCACCCCCTCGGTGCGCACGGCGACCGCGGCCGGGTCGGGCAGCCGGACCAGGCCCGTCTCGCCGACGGTCTCGCACTGGATGTCGTATCCGTACTGGCAGTTGACGAAGACCTCAAGGTCGACGCGGACCCCGTTCGCGGTCTCGAAGAGCATGATCTGCGGGTCCGTCAGATGCGGGAAGCGGTTGGTCGTGGCACGCGGCTTCAGCACCTGGGCGGAGACGATTTCGTCGTCGAGGAGCCAGCGCAGCACGTCGATCTCGTGGACCGCCGTGTCCTGTGCGGCCATCCGGGAGGTGTATGACTCCGGGACGCTCGGGTTGCGGTGCGCGCAGTGCACGATCAGCGGGGTGCCGATACTGCCGGAGGCCAGCACCTCCTTCATCTGGCGGTAGCCCGCGTCATAGCGGCGCATGAAGCCGACCTGGACCAGGCGGCGGCCGTGCGCGCGCTCGGCCTCCACGATGCGGAGACAGTCCTCGGCCGTCGTCGCCAGGGGCTTCTCGCAGAACACCGGCTTTCCGGCGGCGATCGCGTTGAGTACGTGTTCGGCATGGCTGGGGCCCCAGGACGTGACGAGCACCGCGTCGACGTCGCCCGCCGCGATCAGTTCGGCGCCGTCCGCGAGTACCCGGGCGCTGACGTGGGCTGCCGCCTCCTCGGCGCGCGCGGCGTCGATGTCGGTGACGGCGGTGACCTTGGCTCCGGTGACGGTGTCGGTGAGCCGGCGGATGTGTTCCTGGCCGATCCAGCCGGCGCCGATGACGCCTACGCGCACAGTCATTGGGTTTGGTTTCCTTTCTACAGCTCCCGGTTTCCGTGCCATCGCCGGGGCCCGGGAGCGTGGGACATGGGGGTGTTCAGGAGTAGCGGGCCCGGAGTTCCGTCTCGAGGTTCTCCAGCGTGCGGCCGCGCGTTTCGGGGACGTACAGCTTCACGAAGGTGATGGAGAGGACACCCGCCACCACGAAGAGGAAGAACGTGGCGGAGATACCGATCCCGTCGACCAGCGAGGGGAAGACCAGCCCGATCGCGAAGTTCGTCAGCCACAGCACCACCGCCGCGACTCCCATCCCGAAGGCACGCATCCGCATCGGGAAGATCTCCGACAGCATGAGCCAGGTGACCGGCGAGATCGCGCCCTGCTGGAAGGCGAGGAAGGTGACGGTCATGGCGAGTACGGCGTAGGCGCGGCCGTCGCCCGAAGGCAGCGCCAGCGAGAAGATGCCGATCATCAACAGGGCGCTGGTGGTACCGATCTGACCGGTCATCAGCATCGGTCGGCGGTTGACCCGGCCGAGCAGCCAGATGCCGACGAAGGTGGCGAGGACCGAGATCACGCCGTTCGCGATGTTCGCCGTCAGCGCGCTGTCCGCGGCGAATCCGGCGTCGGTGAGGATCTGCGTGCCGTAGTACATGATCGTGTTGACGCCGGTGATCTGCTGGACGATCGCGATGCCGAAGCCGATGAACATCAGCCTGCGCACCCATGGCGTGGACCTCATGTCGTGCCAGCCGCCGAGCTTCGCCTGATCGTCCTTGACGGCGAGCGCGGTGACCTCGCTCAGCTCGGCCTCGGCCCGCTGCTGGGACCTGACCTGCTTCAGCACCTCGAAGGCCTCGTTGAACCGGCCCTTGGAGGCGAGCCAGCGGGGGCTTTCCGGCATCACCAGCATGCCGAACCACAGGACGACGGCCGGGATGGTCGCGATCACCAGCATGTAGCGCCAGACGCCGCCGGACTCGCCACCCACGTCGGCGATGATCGCGTTGGAGGTGAAGGCCAGCAACTGCCCGCTGACGATCATGAGTTCGTTGCGGGTGACCAGCGCGCCGCGCCGTTCGGCGGGCGAGATCTCCGCGAGGTAGACGGGTACGGTCACCGACGCTCCGCCGACCGCGAGGCCGAGCACGAACCGGGCCACCACCATCACCACGGTGGTCGGGGCGAGCGTGCAACCGAGCGCGCCGACGAAGAACAGCACCGCCAGCAGCAGGATGTTGCGCCGCCTGCCGCGCGCGTCCGAGAGACGGCCGCCGACGACCGCGCCGAGCGCGGCACCGAGCAGCAGGGAGCTGGTGACCATGCCCTCCGTGAAGGGGGTCAGGCCCAGGTCGTCGGTCATGTACGGCAGCGCGCCGTTGATGACCCCGGTGTCGTAGCCGAAGAGCAGCCCGCCGAAGGTGGCGATGATCGTGATGAGCCGCAGCCGCCGCGAGACCGCCACAGGCGTGTCGTCGATCGGCGTGGACACAGCGGTGCGTGGCTGCGCTGCGTCGTCCCTGACATCCATGGCCGCCTCCTACCGGTGGTTGTGGGGGCGTCGGGTCCCGGAGAGGCCGCAGCCGGCCAGGTGCTCCCGCGTGCGTACGGCGATGGGAAGCGGCACGTCGGGAGCGCACGGGTACAGGTCCTGCTCGACGATCACGAACAACTCGGCGTCGAGCCGGGCGAGTTCGGCCACAACGGAGGCGGGGTCGGGCACACCGGCCGGAGGTGACACGCACACCCCGCGCTTGACGGCCTCGCCGAACGACAGGTCCTCGGCGGTGACCTGGGCCAGCACCGTCGGGTCCATCTGCTTGATGTGGACGTACCCGACGCGCTCGCCGAACCGGCGGATCAGGTCGAGGTTGTCACCGCCGCCGTACGCGACATGACCGGTGTCCAGGCACAGGTTCGTGTAGCGGCCGTCCGACTCGTTCAGCAGCCGCTCGATCTCGGCTTGCGTCTGGATGTGGCTGTCGGCGTGGGGGTGGAGGACGAGCCGTACGTCGTACTCGTCGAGCAGCAGTTTCCCGAGCCGGTCCGCGCTCTTGCCGAAGCCCGCCCACTGCCCGGCGGTGAGCTCGGGGGACTCGGTGAAGCCGCCGGTCTTCTCGTCCCGGTACATGGGCGGGATGAGAACGAGGTGGTGGGCGCCCGCGGCGGCGGTCAGCTCGGCGACCTGCCGGACATGCGCGAGCATCTCCTCCCAGGCCTCAGGGCGGTGCAGCGCGCCGAAGGCGGTGCCGCCGGAGACCTTCAGGCCGCGTACGGCCAACTCCTCGGCCAGTACGGACGGTTCGGTGGGGAGATAGCCGTACGGTCCGAGTTCCAGCCACTCGTAGCCGGCCTGTGCCAGTTCGTCGAGGAAGCGGGTGTACGGGACCTGGTGCTCGTCCTCGGGGAACCAGATGCCCCAGGAATCCGGTGCCGAGCCCAGACACAGGTTGCCGGCGACGGTACGCAGTGGGGATGGCGCCATTGCCATGGTCGAAATCCTTCGAATACGGGGACGGAGACGCCCTTTGTGGGCGGAGTTCTTCTGTGTGGTGTTGAGGGCTGTTGCTGCCGTTGCGGGGATTCAGCCGGAGGTCGGGAAGGTAAAGCCCGCCGCGAGCTGCTGCTTCGGCCGAGGCCGGTGCGTCGTCACGACCTTCGGGTGGGTGCGGAAGCGGATGCCCTCGGGGCCGTGGATCGGGGAGTGGCCGATGGGCGAGTCCTTCCAGCCGCCGAAGGAGTAGCACGACATCGGCACGGACACCGGCCCGGTGCCATTGCCGCCCACACCAGGCTCGCCATGAGTTGACGGTCATTCGGCTCAGTGACGGCAAGGGCGGTGTTCTCCGGCGCGGTCGGGGTCGCCGGGGCGTCGAGCGCGATCCGGGTCAGCATCTTGCCGCCGTTGAAGCGCGTCGGCAGCGCCCTGGCGGCGGTCCAGGGCTCACGTTCGCCTGTCGCCACCTGGCAGCCGTCACGGCTCGGCTTGTGCGGGTACGCGGGTTCGAACGGCATCACGCTTGTTGTCCCTTCACCCCTGAGATCCTGGGAAACGACAGATGAACTGTGACGAACCGAAGATCGCTGTTGCGCTCTACTAGCGCGCTCTAGTGCGAGTACGATGACCCCTGTCCAAATGTCATGTCAATAGGTTGTCGCCGAAAGACTTCCTGGCCGTCCGTTGGGCGGGGCAGTCGCGGGAGAATGGGTTCACAGGTGGATGTGTCGGGCAAGCAGCGGCCCACCATGGCGGACGTGGCCGCCCGGGCGGGGGTGTCCCGGGCCCTGGTGTCGATCGTGTTCCGCAACCAGCCGGGCGCGAGTCAGGACACCCGGGACCGGGTGCTGCGCGTCGCCGCCGAGATCGGCTACAGCCCCGACAGTGCGGCCCGGCTCCTCGCCCGTGGTCGCAGCCGCACGCTCGGTGTGCTGCTCACCGTCCACCAGACCTTCCAGGCGGACCTCGTCGAGGGCATCTACCCGGAGGCCGAGCGCCTCGGCTACGAGGTCCTGCTCTCCGCCAACGTCCCCGGCCGCGACGAGGCCAAGTCGATCGAGGCGCTGCTCAGCCACCGCTGCGGGGCGCTGATCCTGCTCGGCCCGGGATCCGACGCCGCCGAGCTGGACGTCCTCGGGCACCGCACGGTCGCCGTCTCGGTCGGCCGCCGGGTGACCGGCGCCTACGTCGACAACGTCCACTCGGCCGAGAACAAGGGCGTACGACAGGCCATGGACCACCTCGTCGAACTGGGCCACCGACGCATCGTGCACATCGACGGCGGTCGGCAGCCCGGCTCGGTGGAGCGCCGCCGCGCCTACCGTGATTCGATGCGCCGGCACGGCCTCGCCGGCGAGATCCGGGTGATCCCGGGTGCCCACGACGAGGACGCGGGCATCGCGGCGGGCCGCCTGCTGCTCGCCGAGCGCGACCGGGGGCTGCCCCTGCCCACGGCGATCCTCGCGGGCAACGACCGTTGCGCGATGGGCCTGTTGATGACCTTCACCCACGCGCACGTCGACGTCCCCGGCGAGGTGTCGGTCGTCGGCTACGACGACAGCCATCTCTCGCATGTGATGCCGATCGGTCTGACGACGGTCCGTCAGGACGCGCTGCTCATCGCCGAGTACGCGGTGCGGTTCGCCGTGGAGCGCCTGGAGAACACGGAGTTGGAGCCGCGGGAGGCGGTACTGGATCCGAAACTGGTCGTAAGAGAGACGAGCGGACCACCGCGGCCGCGGTGAGCTCCTCGACGCTGGTCACGGCTGGTCGGCGATGGAGACGGAGACAGCGACCGGTGTCACGGCCGTCGCCGGAGACCTCCGCCTGCTCCGCCGCCGCGGTCAGGCCTGCCGCGATGCGGGGACTGGAAGATGTCGGAGCGTGCGGGCGTTGCTCTGAGATATGCAGATCAGCGAAGCTTCCCGGGTCAGCGGGGTGAGTGCGAGGGCATTGCGGTACTACGAGGACGAGGGTTTGATCGTCCCTGGTCGATGCGGCAATGGGTACCGTGACTACTGCCGGTCCACCATCGATCGAGTCCGCGTCGTCCGCTCACTCCTGGAGTCCGGGCTTCCCGTGCGGTTGATCAGGGAAGTCCTGCCTCACCTCACTGCCGAAGGCGACGCCGGCACGGATGAGGTGTGCGCGGAGTTCCTGCACGAGGTGCAGAGGTATCGCGACCGGCTCGCTGCCCGCATCGCCGGCCTCCGCGATCAGCAGTCGGCTCTCGACGCCTACCTGCGCGAGACCCGCCGGACCGATCGATGACCGCCACTTGACCTTGACGTCAGTGTGAAGCTTCTACGTTCCGATGCATGGAGATCAACGAGCAGCGACACGCCACCGAGCAGACGGTACGGGCACTGGTCCAGCAGTCGCACCGAGGGCCGAAGGATCTGATCCTCACCACCGGTCATCGCCGCCCCACGCCGGGACCTGGTGAGTATCTGATCCGGGTCGGCGTCGCCGGGGTCAACTTCGCGGACGTCCTGCAGACCCGCGGTAGCTATGGGGGAGGCCCGCAGGCTCCCTATGTGGCGGGCTTCGAAGCCGCCGGCGAGGTCGTGGATGCAGGCCCGGACATCGAGAGCCCGCTTCAACTCGGCACCCGTATCGTCGGCGTTGGTCCGGGCGCCTTCGCGCAGTACATGACGATGCCGGCCGCGGGTGTACTCCCTGTCCCTTCCGGCTGGAGTGAGGCTGAAGCTCTCGGCCTGGTGCTGAACTGGGCGACGGCTCTGGCGGCGCTGAAGCCGTTGGGCGAGATCATGACGGGTGACGTGGTGCTCGTTCATGCTGCGGCCGGAGGCGTGGGCCAGGCCGCCGTCCGTCTCGCCCGCCACTACGGTGCGCGCGTGATCGCCACGGCGTCACCGGCCAAGCACGACACCGTCAAGGCGCTCGGTGCCGACGAGGTCCTGGACAGCCGACGCCCCGATCTCGCCACGGAGATCACCCGCTTGACCGGCGGTGTCGACCTGGTCCTGGAGTCGGTGGGTCAGGCCACCTTCGAGGTCAGTCTGTCGGTCACCAAACCCTTCACCGGCCGAGTCGTCGTTTTCGGTGCCGCTTCCGGCGATGCCCGCCTCAGCACCCACGACCTGGTCTTCACCCATCAGGTCCAGGTCAAGGGCCTCCACATCGGTGCGCTGGCGGCCGCGGCCCCTGCCGTCTACCGATCGTTGCTCGGCGAACTCGCGGCACTCATCTCCCAAGGCGTGTACCCGCCGGGCACCCCTCAGGTTCGTCCCCTCGCCGAAGGGCCGGCAGTGCTGCGGGAACTCGAAGCGGGCCGGACCCGCGGCAAGCTCGCCCTGGATCCCTGGCGCTAGGAACGGCCTGCCTGCGACTGCCTGTGACTCGCCGCAATGCCCCGCTGTCCCGAAGGCCGGCCGCACCGCGTGGAGTGTTGCCGGCACCGCCCGAGCGTCCACGTGGCGGCGGAGACGGGGATCGGATCGAAAACGGTCGGGCCGGCGAACACCGCCGAGGCGGTTCGCCCAGCCCTATCCGGCCAGATCGGTCAGGAGTTCAGTCGTCCGGGCCTGTTCGTCTTCCGGTCCGAGAAGCATCGCGATGAGGTCGGTCGCGCCGGCATCGAACAGTTGGCGGATCTGGCGTTCGACACCGGTCTCGTCTCCGACGATGACCGTGTCCTGGGGACCGGCCGCGTGACTTCGGTCGAGCATGGTGCGGTAGCTGGGGATCTGTCCGGCCATCCCGAAGTGCTCGGCCACCCACGCCCTGCGGTCGTCCTCGTCGGAGGTGACACAGACGAATGTGGAGGCGACCACGCGAGGTTCACCCCGCCCGGCCGCTCGGGTGATCGTCGGCACGACGTGGTCGGTGAGGCCGGCCGGAGTGGCCCATAGCGTGATGGTTCCATCAGCCAACTCGCCGGCCACTCGCAGCATCGCCGGGCCGAGCGCGGCGACGAGCACAGACGGCGGCGCGGTCGCTGGTATGTCGACCGCTCCCACGGCCTTGAGGGTCTCGCCCTGGTAGCTGACGCTCTCGCCACGCAGCAGCGGGACCAGCGCGGACAGGTATTCGCGGAGGTGGCGGGCAGGCCGGTCGAAGGAATACCCGTACTGGCCTTCGACGATGTGCCGGTGGCTGACTCCAAGACCCAGGGTGAGCCGATTGCCGACGGCTTCCTGGACGGTCAGCGCCTGGGCGGCGAGGGTGAGCGGGTGCCGCGGGTAGGTCGGCACGGCGGTGGTGCCGAGCTCAATCCCGGGGGCCTGACGGCCGGTGACCGCCAGGGCGGTCAGTGCGTCCCGGCCGGTGCGCTGGCCCAGCCAGACCCCGCTGAAGCCGGCTGTGGCGGCCGCGCGAGCCTGGTCGACGACCGTGTCCAGGGACGGCCCCATCTCATCCACCAAGAGCCCGATGCGCACCGAACCACCCCAAGACGAATGGCCCGCGAACGCCCACACCGTAGCGATCACGCACCAGATCAACTGCGACGGACATCAACGATACCTTCGCAAGCCCACCCGGACGGGGTGGGCCAGACCCGCTTCTCACCCCTGAAGCCACGCCGGACACACGGGCGGTGCCTGCCGTGGTCCTGGCCGGGCGGTGGGGTCATTCCCGCGTGCCGTCGGTGCGGATCGCCGGCGGTGCGTGCAGGTCGTGGGCTCGGAACAGGACGACGTGTTCGACGCCCATGGCCCTGCCGTTCATCGTGGTGAGCTTCGGGACGAAGTCCGCGGGTGCGGGATGGCCGGGGAGTGCCGCCAGGTACGCGGCATGTGCTTCGAGGGAGGCGATGCCGCGTCGCAGTGGTTCGCCGGTGACGTCGACGCCGTGGGTCGCGTGGAGTTCGCCGGCGAGCCCGGGGATGACGATCCGGCGGACGCTGTGCGGTTCGAGGCCTTCGTCGTCGATCTGTTCCGGGAAGACCCACCGGTTGGCCGCGTCGCGCACCGCATCGACGGTTGCGAGTCCGGCCACGCGATGGTCGGACTGGTCGAAGCCGCTCGGCGTCTCGACCTCGTACCCGTTGCTGACCACGACTTCGGGCTTGAAGCGGCGAACCTCGCGGCAGGTGTCCCGGCGCAGGTCGAGGCCGTGGGCGAGTACGCCATCGGGATGTTTGAGTACGGTCAGGTGCTTGACGCCGACAACGGCGCAGGCGGTCTGCTGCTCGGCGAGGCGCAGGCGAGCGGTCTCCTCCGGGGGACTGGGCATGCCGGCCCCGCCGCGGGTGAGCAGTAGGTAGCCGACGTCGATGCCGCGCGCCGACGCACAGCACACGATGGAACGACTCCTCGGGCAGGGCGGGCAACGTTGACGGCATGTCAGGCATCCTCCTCGGGACGGCTGGTGCACCGAGCAGCGCCGCGCCTCCGAGAACGGCTCGACGACGGGTGAACCCAGCCGGTCGACATGCCGTCACAGGTTGTTCCAGCGCCAAGGCGAGCCGGGCCACGACGGAGTTCCTGGCGGTGGCCGTTGTCAGCCGCCTTCCGTGTCGAACATGTCGGCGTACATCCCGGTCATCAGGTCGGCGCCCTTGATCTGTGCCGTTTGTTCGGCGCCCAGTACGCCCAGTTGGGGTGCGTAGGACGCGCCGCCGGAGGGGCCCAGCGGCAGGGCGACGCCCGGTGGGCCCGGCTCGTAGGAAGCCAGCTCACCGCCGCCGTTGATCAGGGTCCTGATGTTGGTCGTGACGGAGTCGGCGTGTTCCGCGGCCGCCCCGGCCGTCTTGGCTTCCGGGAGGGCGGTGAGGTCGCCGATGGCGAACACGTGATCCTGGCCGGGCAGCAGCAGCTCAGTGGTGACGTCGAAGTGCCTGGTCGCCTGCAGCGCGCCAGCCCTGCCCGCTTGTCCGCCGGGGCGCCCAGTGGCCTGGCCAGCCGTGCCTCGATGGACGCGATCTGTCCGCGTAGCCAGCCCAGGTGGGCCGCCTGCCCGCGCCGGGCCAGTGCCCACTGGTCCTGGCTGGACTTGGTGATGCTGCCCACCCAGCGTGCCGACGACCGCCCCGTCAGCGCCCGCTTGCGTGGTGCCCAAGAGGCCGCATCATGCGCCAGCCCCTGCCGGGCGCGTTCCGCGAAGTCCCCGGCCGCCAGCGAACCGAGTAAAACCCCGACCTCCGTCAGTACCGCCGCGTCCGCGTCCGACACCCGCAGCCGGTCCCGGATCGCCACCCCGGCCGGACCGGGCACCACGAACGACGCCGCCAACTCCCGTAACCCGCCCACCCGTTCATCCCCGCCCGGCCGATCATCCCCGTCACGGCAGTGAACGACCACCACCCGTAAAAGGTCACCCATTCGACGCGGGAACTCTCGTTCCCGTCCCGCAGCGGGGCCCGGAGCACCTCACGTACAAAGAAGACCGGACCCGCGTGCCCAACAAAGCAGCCCGACCCAGCACTCACTCACGCTCACCAGAAGTCATTCACGCTCAGCGCTTCGGCAACAGTCCACCACCCCTTGCTCCGGCGAGGGGCGATCCGGAGCCGCATCCGTTCGGCTGGGTGGACGCAGTGGTGGGGAGCGACGACTGAACGCCTGCGACCCAGGCGTCCGGCTCCATCGGGGTCGGACTCGTCCCCTGGCCCTCTCCCCGGAGGGCGTCGAGGCACACGTCGTCCCAGGCGAGGGCGCCGATGTGGAGGTGTGGATCCTGGGTCCAGCTCCAGGCCGTCGAGGACAACCGAGTGGGCATTCGGCCGTTGCCGCCGCTTCTGCCCCGCCGGAGAAGTGGGGCGGCTCCCGGCAGGGCGAAGCGCTATGCGCCGAGCGGTAATAGACGCAGCGTCAAGCAATCTGTGGACTCATCGTCAACGACAGTCTCAGCGACCTCGTGACAATCTCGTGAAGGGCCCGAATACGCCGTAACCGATCCAGCAAACGGCACGTGACGGTTCGCCGGATTCCCTAACTGGTCAAGTGGTCACAGGAGAACTATGTTCAAAATGCACGGAATGACAAGGCGGTTGAGGAGCCGATTCGGCACGCTCCTGGCGGCGAGTGCACTCTTTGTCGGCGGTTCCGTCACTGTCGGAGCGACCAACGCGGCGGCAGTCGACTGGACGTTCTCGAAGAGCGCGGTGTCTGCCGACGGGAGCTTCAGCATCACCTCCTACTACGGCGGCGCCGTCGCGGGCGTCATGAAATGGAACGCCGATCCGGGGTGCTGCGGGATTCCCGGGGACGCGTTTCAGGTCGCGGACCGGCTTTCGGACGGACGTGGCATGGAGGCCAAGATGATTTCTCCGGCGACGGGGCGCGTTGCCACCACGCGTGGTCACGCGGCCACCTACGTCAGCCCGTGGAACACCGGCGATCTGGCTGAGGGCACCACAGTCCAATTCCAGCTCTGCGCAGTAGTGGGTATCTATTCGACATGCAGTTTGGGCTACGGCGGCCACGCATAACCACACGTTGACCGCCTGACCTCAGGACATCTCGCCGCCCGCCCCCGGAAGCCGGGGCGGGCGGCTCTTGTACTGCCCGGCGACCACAAGTTGGCCCCGGCCAACAGCGCCTGCATATCCGCTCCCTGGCCGACGAGCCCTTCGTACGCTTTCCCCGGAACGTGGGTGTGGGCACGGATGCAGGCGGTCGTCGGCCTGGTGGCGGCCAGCTGCGGGGTCCCACCCGGCGCCGCGAATTTCGTGGCCGCCGCACGAGACGTCACGTACGTCCGGAAGGCCGGCTGAACGAAACAGGGCGCGGATACCTCAGAAATCCGCTTCTCGCCGAAGTCCGTTGCTGGTACCTCCTACGGTTCAAGACCAGTGCGAGGTGGACGCAGCGGGGTTGTCGGACCTCAAACGGCACACGCGGGAGACAGCGGGGTTCCAGGGGTGCGAGAGCTGCCGACTCCGGCTGCTGGTGTCAACGGGCGGCCGAAATGGAACCTCAGCACTCCAGTCGGACGTCCCTCAACTCGCTCAGCCCAATGGCATGTTGACTATCGACGACACCGGCTTCGCGCCTGCCGGGGCGGACCCTCCCTCACCCCCTCACACCGTCACCCGGCCGTCGGGCTGGGCTTCGGGGCGGCGGTGTCCACGTCCACGCCCTCGGGCACGTTGAGGGAGAGGACCGGTGAGCCCGGCTGCGGCGCGGGCGGGGTGAGTTCGTCCTTGGGCAGCTTGGGCGGGGTGGTCTGCTGGAAGTTGACTTGGTCGTAGTTGACCAGGTCGGTCTTCTCCAGCACGGTGATGTGGTCCAGGACGGTGTCGTTCGCCAGGTCGGCGAGCTGGCGGATCATCGTGTTCTGGGTCGAGGCGCGGATCTTGGCGATGGTCGGGAAGATCTGGCCATGGGTCACCCGCATGATGTTGACCGCGGTCGTGTCGAACTGCTTACCAGTGCTCCCGTCCACAGTCGCCACGAACTGCTGCTGCTGCGGACTGGCTTGGTTCGGCAGGGTGATACCCAGCTCGGGGGCGATCTTGCGGCACATCTCGTCGAGTCCGGCGTGGCCGGCGACCAGGTGTTCGCCGGCCTCCTTCATGGCCGGGGTCGTGCCCCGTTCCATGGCCATCAGTCCGAGGGGGTGTTCCCACAGTCCGGCCGCGCGGACCTTGACGACGAAGTCGCGGTCGGCTTCGGTCAGGGGCCCGTACCGTGTGTTGGCGACGATGCGCTCCGTGTTGGTGGCCGTATTCTCTATTCCCAGGATGGCTGGGTAGGCGAGTGCCCCGAGGGTCAAGACCAGGCCGCCGATCACAAATGTGGTTCCTGCCGTGCGTTGCGATACGCGCATGATGCCTCCGGGCGTGAGCGGCTTGTACGCCAGGGGGTACGGATACATCAGGCGGATCCATCATTGCGTTGGGTAAAATTTGCACGCTGCTATGTGTCATGCGTCACTTGGCAATGATGGCGCTGATGATGATGGTGACACGGAGCGGGGCGGCTGTCAGGACTTGGCCTGGGTGATCCGCCAGAGGCGACGTGGTGGTTCGGCTTCTTCGAGCGCGTGGGCTTCGCGCGGCCGTGTCCTGGACCACGAACTGCGTGAAGGCCTCAGGCCCAGGGACTCCTGCCGCGGAGTACCCCGCCGAAAACGAGAGACCGGGTGTTGCCGGTTGTGCCAGGCTGGTGGGTCATCAGTTCTTCCTTCCTCCAAGTGCCTGCCGGCTCGCCTTGGGAGCGTCATGACAGCGCCTCGCCTGCCCCGTTGTTGGAGCAGTTCGACTTCGCCTGCGAGCGGCTGGCCGGCCGTCTGACAGGGCCGGTGATGGACAGCGGTGACGGTTCGGACACCGAGGTCGGACCCATGACCGACGAGGAGTACTTCTGGGAGCCGGTGCCGAGTTGCTGGTCGGTCCGGCGGCGTGCGGACGGACCGGGTCCACCTGTTTTTTGCGAGGAGGCCCCGGCGTCCACGCCGGGGAGGAATCGCATCCGGGTGGGTTCGGGACGGCACGGTGTCCCGGCCGGGACCGTGAGGGGCGAGATGGTGCAGGTGATGGCGGCTGCGGCGGCTGTGGGGGCCGGGCATGCCCGGTACACCTACCGGCTGCGCCTGTCGTCCTCCGCTGGCACCGGTCTGGCGGCGGAGTGGGACCGCTGCCGGTGGGTGTGGAACGAATGCGTCGCCAAGGCCAGGGCCGTACACCTGCACAACAAGGCCACCGGCCAGCAGGCCACGTGCGGCCCGGCTCAGCTCGACCGGATGCTGACCGAGGCCCGGGCTCGTACGCCGTGGCTGCGCGCGGGCTCATCGGTGGTCCAGCAGCAGATCATCCGCGACTTCGGCCGCTCCCGCGCCAAAGCGCACAAAGACCTCACCGCGCGCCTGCCCCTGGCGCGGCGGGCCCAGATGCCGAAGTGGAAGACCAAACGCGAGGCGCTGGCGACCCTCAACTACACCAAGCGCGGGTTCCGGCTGAAGGACGGGCGGCTGTACCTGGCGGGCGGCATCGTCGTTGCGGGTGTGGTCGCGGGAGCTGCCGGCCGAGCCGTCCTCGGTACGCGTGTACCAGGACAGCCTCGGACACTGGTACGGCTCGTTCGTCGTGCCCGCCCAGCTCCAGCCCCTGCCCAAGACCGGCCAGGTGCTCGGCGTGGACTGGGGCGTGAGGGAGACCGCGACCACCACCTCCGACGCACACGACCTCCCACGCCGGGCACGGCAGGAAGGCCCAGGCGAAGCTGACCCACTACGACCGGATGATGGCCCGCCGCAAGCCGAAGAAGGGCTCGCCCGGATCGAAGGGCTACCGCGCGGCGAAGAAGCTGCGGGCGAAGGCGTGCAAGAAGGTCGCCAGGCAGCGTGCGGACAGCGGCCGCAAGTGGGCCAAGAAGGTCGTCCGGGACCACGACGCCATCGCCGTCGAGGACTTCCGCCCGAAGTTCCTGGCCAAGACCACGATGGCCCGCAAGGCCGCCGACGCCGCCATCGGCGCCACCAAGGCCGCCCTGATCGAGATGGGCCGCAAGCACGGGCGGGACCTCCGCCTGGTCCATCCCGCGCACACCACGATGGACTGCGCCAGCTGCGATGCGAGAGCCAAGCATCGCCTGCCGCTGGGTGAACGCACCTACACCTGCACGCGTGCGGAGCCGTGTCCCCACGGGACAAGAACTCCGCCCGCGTGATGCTCGTCCGGGCTGGTCTCAACCCGGCTGGTACTGATGGCGCAAGACCTCCTGGAGCGCAGCTCCAGAAGGCAGCCTGAGCCAGAAATCCCCTCCCACCAGGGAGGGGAGGATTCAACACCATCGCGTGGCGCCTGAGCCACCTGAGCGAAATGCTGTGGCTCCGCCTTCGACGCGGGCGCCGCGGCTTGGCGGAAGGCGCTGGTGGGTGCCGACGAAGCCGCGCTCGAGACCGTCGGTTACTGCACCTATCCCCATGGCAGCGACGTGGACGAACCGTTCGTCGACATCGTGTGGTGGGTCAATCAGGAAGTCGTGCACCACGGAGCCGAAATCGCCTTGATACGCGATCTGTACCGTGCACGACAGGCGTGACCCCGCCGCCAGTGGCCACACGGGCAGCCGCACGATCTTCGTCCCGGTGAGCCCGGCGCTGATCCAAGTGAACTGGCGCCCGCCGGGATCCGGTTGAGCCGGGCATCGTCGCAGCAGGTGTCGCCCGTGTTTCATGGATCGAGTGTGTCGGGAGCACGTCCGTCGCCTTCTGTAGGACTCAGAAGCGGTAGTACGACGCGACGCCCGGCTGGCCGGTGTAGTTGGGACCGGCGTCCGGGTCGGCGCCGAGGTAGGTGAACGGGAGTGTGATGGAGCGTCCGCCCCGCAGGCTGAGGCGGTGATGGCGGGCCGAGTAGTGGAAGCCGGCCGTGCGCAGTGCTGCCAGGACCGGGCGGGAGGCGTCGCCGCCGTCGGGTCGTCGCAGCGTCGAGGGGTCGAGATGGGCGATCAGCAGGCCGTTGCCGGTGAGCCAGGACGCGGCCCGCTCCAGCAGGGCGAGCCGGTCGCCGATGTAGTGCAGCCCGTGGACGCAGGTGATGAGGTCGTAACGGCGTCCTGGCGACCATTGGCCGAGGTCTGCGGTGATGAGTTCGAGGCCGCTGGGCAGCGCTGTCCGCAGTAGCGGGCCGACCAGGTCCACGCCGGTGATCGCGGCCTGCGGGAGCTGCTGCGCCGCTGCGCGGAGCGCGAGCCCCTCTCCGCTGCACAGGTCCAGCCAGGACGGGGAGGGGCCGTGGCCGCTCAGGAACTCGGCGGGGGCGAAGCCGAGTTCGCGGGTGTAGCTGTTGACGCCCGTCAGGACCCGATCGCGGTTCATGGTGCTGTTGGCCACCACGGAATACCCGGTCAGCTCGTCGTCTTCGACCAACAGGTGCGGCGGTTGGGGCGCGGCTGGCGAAGTCCTGTCGGTCATCGGACCATTGTGCGGCACCCCAGGACGCCACCGCGAGAGACAGCGCGGTGGTCGGTGCGCCGTTGACCGCGGTCCCGGACACGGAACGGCGGCAGCCCATGATCCTGTCCGGCTGCGGCGTTTGGCGGGCACCGACGGTTTCTGTACGAGTTCTCGTACGAGCGGTCTTCGAGATGCCCGGGGTACAGCGCGTACGTGGTCAGCTGCCCGGCAGCCGCTGAGGGGTGCCCATCCGGAAAGTGCGCCGGTACGCCGCCGGAGTCGTCGCCAGTGTCCGGTGAAAGTGCTGGCGCAAACTGTCCGCGCTGCCCAGGCCGCTTCGCTCCGCCACCGCGTCCACCCCCAGATCCGTCGTCTCCAGCAACTCCCGGGCCCGCGCGAGCCGCTGCTGGTTGAGCCACTTCAGCGGGGTGACACCGACCTCAGCCGTGAAGCGGCGGCCGAATGTCCGGGTGCTCATCCCCGCCCGGGACGCCAACTCGGCGATCGGCAGCGGACGGTGGAGCCGGGCCAGCGACCAGTCCAGCACCGGCCCGAGGCCCGCCGCCTGCGATGGGACAGGGGCCGACGGCAGTGCGTACTGGGTCTGGTCGCCCTCCCGGTGCGGGGCCACGACCATCCGGCGGCCGACCTCCGCCGCCGCGGCCGTGCCGTAGTCGCCGCGCACGATGTGCAGGCACAGGTCGATGGCGGCGGCCGTGCCCGCGCTGGTGAGGATCGAACCGTCGTCGACGTACAGCGAACGGTCGTCGACGTGTACGTACGGATGGCGGCGGCGCAGTTCCTCCGCGTACATCCAGTGGGTCGCCGCCGGACGCCCGTCGAGCAGCCCGGCCGCGGCCAGCACGAAGGCGCCCGAGCAGAGCGAAGCGATCCGCGCGCCGCGGGTGTGCGCCTCGCGCAGCGCGTCGAGCAGGGCGGCCGGCGGCTCGTAGCCGTCCATCATGCAGGCCGGGACCACGATCAGATCCGCCTCGCGCAGCGCCTCAAGGCCGTGCTCGGCCTCCAGGCGCAGACCGCCGGGAGCATGCTGTGCGCCACCCGGTGCGGTGGCGCACAGTGTCAGCTCGTACCCCTCGCCCGCGAACACCGCGCAGGGCACGGCCAGCTCGAACAGTGAGGTCTCTTCCAACAGGGTCACCATCACACGAAGCGCCATGGCGTAAATCTAGTGGAAGCTGACGTTTTCGCCAATGGTCTGGGATAGGCGCAGGTCGGATGGTGGGTGCATGGCATGGAACTCATCGACCGCGCCCGGTCACCGGCTGGCTCTCGCCGGGATCTCGGCGATCGGCGTCACATTCGGTTTCGCCCGGTACGGATACGGGCTCTTCCTCCCCGAACTGCGCGAGGAGTTCGGGCTCTCCGTCTCTCTGGTGGGGGTGATCGGCAGCGCCACCTACGTCGGCTATCTGGCCGCGCTGCTGATGGTCGGCGCCCTCGTCGCGCGCTTCGGCCCGCGCCCGCTCGTCCTCGTCGGCGGGCTCTCCGCCGCCGTCGGGATGGGGCTGGTGGCGCTCGCCCAGGGACCGGCTCTGCTGATCACCGGGCTGATCCTCGCCGGTACGAGCTCCGGCTGGGCCTGGGCCCCCTACTCCGACGCGGTCGACCGGATGGTGCCGACCGGGCGGCGTGAGCAGGTCATGGGCGCCATCGCCAGCGGCACCGCCTTCGCCGTCGTGGTCGCGGGTCCGCTGGCGCTGCTCGCCCGCGGCACGGGATGGCGGTACGCCTGGCTGGTCTTCGCACTGGCGGCGCTGGCGTCGACCGCGTACAACGCCCGTGTGCTGCCCGGAGGTTCGGGCCGGCCGACATCGAGCAAGGGTCGGCCGACGTACCGCCGCAGCGCGCTGCCGCTCCTGCTCACCGCCGTCCTCTACGGTGTCGTCGGCTCCGTCTACTGGTCCTTCGCCGTCGAGGCGATCACCGACGCCGCGGGCACCGGCTCCGCCACCGCACCCCTGTTCTGGTCCCTGATGGGTGCGGCCGGCATGGTGGGGGCGCTGGCCGGTCACGCCATCGCGCGGTACGGGATCCGTCGCGTTCACCTCGGACTCTTCTGCGGCATCGCCGTCGCACTCGCCCTGCTCGGCCTCGCCCCCGACGCGCTCCCCGCCGTCGTACTCTCCGCCCTGCTGTATGGCCCGTGCTTCATGACGGGATCCGGGCTCCTCGCGGTGTGGAGCTACCGCGTCTTCCCCGAGAAGCCCTCTGCCGGCTTGAGCGTCACCGTCTTCTTCCTGGGACTGGGCACGATCGCGGGACCCGCGCTGCTCGGCGCGTATGCCGAACTCCACGGCCTGCGCGCCGCGTTCCTCCTCACGGCGGGCATCGCGGCCCTTGCCTTGATGTGCGCGCCAAGTCGTGGCGCGCGCTGGGGCGGACTCCACCAGGGACAGGAACCGCTACGGGGGCAGGAACAAGGCGCCGGGACCCGGACTGCGGAGCGGGATCGAGGCCGACCCGCTCGGCCTCCGAGGCCGGTGGACCGGCGGTGAGTCCCGGAGCACCGACGGGAATTCACCGGGCTCCGGGCTGTGGGCCGGGACGCGGTCGACGACGGGAGTCGATGGGCGCGACGCGCCAGAAGTACCCGGTGTTCGGGACATATCCGGGGCGCGCACCGCCCGAGCGCACGCGTGGGCAACCTCTGTGCCCTTCGACAAGTCATCGTTGAGTGACGGGATTGGGTGCGCCTACCGGCGGGAGTGGTCATGAGGAGCGCGAAGGGCGCGGGCCGGGTGGTGCTGCGGCGGCTGGGGTGGGCAGCCGATGAGGATGTCTCGAAGACGCGGTGGCTGGTGGAGGCCGCGGTGCTGTTCATGCTGTGGCAGGGGTACGCCGTGGGGGCGATCAAGCCCGCGTGGTTCGCATTGCCCGTGGCCTGCCTGGCATCGGCGATCTACGGCGTCTCGTGGACGTCGAGAATCAGAAACGGGTTTCGACGCTCGCGGGGCGGCCGACACCGAGCGGATGACGACTCACCGTGACGCTCTGATGAGTGTCGTACTCCGGGAAGGAAACCCACAACGCGGGTGTCGGGCACCCCGCGCAGGTGGGTTGCTTCCGCAGAGCGCTGCCGGGCGTGACCGCGAATCCGCGGATTGTTCCGCGAGATTCTCCTGGTGGACGCTGCTGGGTTTGTGTAGCGTCTCCGGTAGCTGTCGTGGTTCCGAAGTACCTTCCGCCCGTGAGCTCATGCACGGGCGGTTTTGCTGTTCAGCGCCGCTGAGGACCCGTCGATCACCTCCGGCTTCCGCGCGGTGCGGACGCCGACTGCGAGTCCCTTGGAGGGCGAACATGGCCAGTGGAACGGTGAAGTGGTTCAACGCGGAGAAGGGCTTTGGTTTCATCGAGCAGGACGGCGGAGGCCCGGATGTCTTCGCCCACTACTCCAACATCTCCGGCCACGGATTCCGTGAGCTGCAGGAGGGCCAGAAGGTGACGTTCGACGTCACTCAGGGGCAGAAGGGCCCCCAGGCGGAGAACATCACCCCGGCCTGAGCCGCGGTCCCCGGTGCCCGTTCTCGGTCGGCCGAGGACGGGCACCGGCACGTCCTGGTGCGTCCCGAGGCGTGCGCCTGAACATCGGCGCGGATCTCATCCCTGTCGGCCCCGCCTCCGCCGGTCCCCATTGACAGGACAAAAGAGCGACACCCACAATCATCGCCATGACCAGGCACTGGTTCGTCACTACGGGACCGTCGCGCGTCCCGGATCGCACGGGGTGCGAGCGCTCCGGCCGATAGCTGGGCTGCCGCCGAGCCATGTGCTCGCTGCGCGCCGCAGCCCGGACGGTGCCG
The DNA here is from genome assembly GCF_040654355.1 of Streptomyces sp. NPDC050704. NCBI lineage: Bacteria > Bacillati > Actinomycetota > Actinomycetes > Kitasatosporales > Streptomycetaceae > Streptomyces > Streptomyces sp. NPDC050704. The sequence goes on from NZ_JBFAHW010000050.1 coordinate 25,155, forward strand.
GTCTTCTTTCTGATGGTCCGGATGACTCCTGACGACCCGGACGACTCCCGGCACACGTCTGCACCGCACGACTGAACTCCCCTTTCTCGGCGCCCGAGGGCACACGTCTCAAAAGCCGCCTGTCGTCTGCCATCGATGGACGCGTACCAAGACCAAGAGGACCAGGAGAGGGATTCCATGACTGTCGTGAACGCCGGGCGACCGGCCACGCTGCGCGAGGCCTGGGTACCGGAGGGCGGGATGTACGAGGGCGCTCGTGTCCTGCGCCGTCTGCCCGAGGGATGGGGGGAGCGCCCGTACGAACGCTTCGAGGTCGTGCCGCAGGGGCGCACGATCGGGGCCGAGGTGCGCGGAGTCGATCTGTCGCGCCCGCTGGAGCCGGCGCTGCGCGAGGAGCTCAACCGGGCCCTGCTGGAGTGGAAGGTGCTCTTCTTCCGCGGTCAGCACCTCACCTCCGCCCAACAACGTGACTTCGCCCGCAACTGGGGGGAGTTGGAGACCAATCCGCTGCTCGCCCGGGGCTCCAGCGAGGACGTGGTCCGCTTCGACAAGGGCAGTGGCGCCACGCCGACCTTCGAGAACATCTGGCACGCCGACGTCACCTTCCGGGAGCGGCCCGCGCTCGGCGCCGTGCTCCAATTGCGCGAGGTCCCGCCGTTCGGCGGGGACACCATGTGGGCGGACATGGCCGCCGCCTACGACAACCTCCCGCAGGAGGTGAAGGACCGCATCGACGGTGCCACCGCCGTGCACGACTTCATCCCCGGTTTCGCCCGCTTCTATCCGCCCGAGCGGCTCGCCCCGTTCCAGGATGACTTCCCGCCCGTGGAGCACCCGGTCGTGCGCACCCACCCGGAGACCGGACGGCGGCTGCTCTTCGTCAACGCCTCCTTCACCACCCGGATCACCGGGATGGAACGTGACGACAGCGACCGGCTGCTGAGCTTCCTGTGCCGACAGGCGCATGTCCCGGAATACCAGGTGCGCTTCCGCTGGCAGCCCGGCGATGTCGCGTTCTGGGACAACCGCGCCACCCAGCACTACGCGGTCAACGACTACGGCACGCACCGCCGCATCGCGGAACGTGTCGCGGTCGCCGGCGACCGGCCGTACTGACCCACACGCACCCGCAGCAGACCCCGCAACCACGGCAGTCCTTCCGCACATTGGCGCCCGCACGCCGGCCTGTCCACGCACGCGACGCGATAATGAAAGAGGACTCCTGATGAGATTCGACAGGCGCATACCCACCAGATATCTGGCCGGCGTCTCCGTCATGGGGATGATCGCACTGAGCTCCTGTGCGGCGGCCGACACCTCCAAGGCGAAGAGCGCTGACACGGTCACTCTGGCTGTTCCGTCGTGGGTCGGCGCCGAAGCCAATGTGGCGGTCGCCGCCTACCTGTTGGAGGAAGAGCTCGGCGTCAAGGTCAAGACCCGGCAGATGGACCAGCCGGTCGCCTGGGACGCCATGGACGGCGGCGAGATAGACGCGGTGCTCGAAGACTGGCGCGGTTTCCCGGACAAGGAGAAGAAGTACGTCACGGATCGGAAGTCCGTCGTCGCCGGCGGCGACCTCGGAGTCACCGGCCACATCGGCTGGTTCGTTCCGAAGTACTACGCGGACGAGCACCCCGAGGTCACCGACTGGAAGAACCTCAACAAGTTCACGGACGACCTCCGGACCGCCGAGAGCGGGGAAAAGGGCCAACTGCTGGAGGGGTCCCCCTCGTACACCACGAATGACCCCGCGATCATCAAGAACCTCGGTATCAATCTGAAACCGGTGTACGCCGGGAGCGAGGCTGCCCAGATCACCCAGATCAGGAGCAGCGTCGAGAAGAAGAAGCCGTTCATCAGCTATTGGTGGACCCCGCAGTGGCTGAACGCCGAGATCGACCTTGTCGAGGTCGCCCTTCCTCCGTACAAGGAAGGCTGTGCCGACGACCTCAAAAAGGTGACCTGTGCCTACCCCGATACTCCGCTCCAGAAATACCTCAACGCCGACTTCGCCGAGAACGGCGGCGACACCGCGCAATTCCTGAAGAACTTCAAGTGGAGTACGGAGGACCAGAACGAGGTCGCCAGGATGATCACGGCGGAGAAGCTCTCGCCCGAGGCCGCCGCCAAGCGGTGGATCGACGAGAACGGGGACGTCTGGGAGCGGTGGATCCCGGGGGACTGACCAGCCCGGGGGCCGCCCGGGCCCGTCGGAGCTGTGCACTCCGGCGGGCCCGCGCACGGCATAAGCGCTGCCTCGGCAGCGTCTGCTCAAAGACGGCCGCCGCTGAGACGGGAAAGCGGTCCACGCTGGCGCAGTCCGGCACGGCGCCCCAGCGTGTAGGAGCAGAGGATCACGGTGGCGGCCCCCGCGCCCGCGGCGGCCACCACGACCTTCCTGGCCTTCAGGAGGGTCCAGACCAAGCCGGCCTTCCCGACTGTCTGTTCGGCGGCCGAGGCGACAGTGCCCTGCACCGTCCTGGCCGTTTCCCTGGCCTTCTCCGACGCCGCTCCGCCGAGGCCCGCCAGTGCGGCCTTGCCGCCGCGGCCGGCGGCATCGACCGCGTCCCCGGCGCTCTTCGCGGCCTCGGTGGCGGCCTGTTGCGCTTCCTGCGCCGGTGCCGCGGCATCTTGAGCCACGGCCTTCTTCGCCGCTCGCGCGTTCGCGGTCGGCGACTGTCCGCTCGTTGTCCTGTTGCTTGTTCCAGCCATACCAGCGGGGTATCCGCCGCTGCGGACGCCAAACGGAGAACGGCACAGGGCGAACCGCGTCGCACGGGCTTCCGTCGTGGTCGGGGTAGTCATGAGTTGTTGCGTATGCATAAGATGCATGGGCAAGTAGTCGTCGCGCGCCCCGTATCTCGGAGCCTGCCCATGATCCACGGCGTCGCCCCGCTGCGGCTGCGGGGGAGCGCGAGCGTACGAGCTCTCACGACAAGGAATCAGCATGGCTATCACCCTGGTGAACCCCGAAGGACTGCCGGAGATCGACGTCTACCGGCAGGTATCGATCGCGACCGGGTCGAAGTTGGTCTTCATCGCCGGGCAAGTCGCCTGGGACGCCGAGGGGAAGACGGTCGGCGAAGGCGACCTCGCCGCTCAGGTCGAGCAGTGTTACCTCAACATCGGCACTGCCCTGGCCGGCATCGGCGGCACCTTCGACGACGTGGCGAAACTGACCGTCTACGTCGTCGACTGGACCCCCGACAAGATGCCCCTGTTCCTGGAAGGGGCCGCCAGGGCGGCCGCAAAGCTGGGAGTCACTCCGGTCCCGCCGGGCACGCTGCTGGGCGTTGCGGCACTGGACATACCCGACCACCTGGTCGAGATCGAAGCCACCGCGGTCCTCGACTGAAGGCAAGACGATGACCCGACGCGGACGAACGCGTCGGACGGCCGGGCCGAGGACGGGCTGAACATGGCCGGCGCCATGCGCATCCGTGCCGGCTCTGGCCGCACGGCTTCGAGATGCCGTGCGGCCACCGGGGCGCGCCGAGCCGAAATCCGGTTGCGTCCGTGCGGGGGATCGACTTGAGTGCGTGCTCGTGACTGCCTCGAGTGATCTCGTACGCCCGGACCGCTATCCGCGGTCCTCTCGTTACGACCCCGCCTGGTTGCTCGACCTGGACATGGGGCCGAACCCGTTGTGGCTGCTGGAGGACCTCGCCGGGGCCCTGGACCTGCGCCCGGGCATGCGGATTCTCGATCTCGGTTCCGGGAAGGGCGCCACATCGGTGTTCTTGGCCCGTGAGTACGGTGCCCGGGTCGTCGCGGCCGACTGGTGGATCGCCCCCGAGGATGCGGAAGCCGTCTTCGCCGAGGCGGGTGTCGGCGACCGGGTGGAGGCCGTGCGGGCGGAAGCGCGCGCCCTGCCGTTCGAGGAGGAGAGCTTCGACGCCGTCGTGAGCGTAGACGCGTTCGAGTACTTCGGCACGGCGGACACCTATCTGCCCTACCTGGTGCGGTTCCTGCGTCCGGGCGGACAGTTGGGCATGGCGACTCCCGCCATGACGCGGGAGGTCCGCGAGCTGGGAGCGATCCCGCCCCACATCAAGGAAGTGGTCGGCTGGGAAGCGATCGCCTGGCACACGGCGGAGTGGTGGCGGTTCCAGTGGGAGATCACCGAGCTGGTGAACGTCACGTCCGCGCGGCTGCAGCAGGATGCCTGGCAGGACTGGCTGCTGTGGGCCCGGGCCTGCGCCGAGCACCAGCCGGACGGCGGGAAGGCGAACCAGCCCGTGATCGACATGCTCACGGCAGACAGTGGCGAGTTCCTCTCCTTCGCTCTGGTGACCGCCCGTAAGAACTGAGCAGCACTCGCTCGGCCCACTGCCGCCCCCTCGGTCGGGCTGGAGGTTGAGCGGGCCGAACTCGTATGGAGAGAAGGCGACGTCGGGCTCGCCGTCGACATCAGGATGACTGCGGTCGCTGCAGTCCCTGAAGGAGCAGTGCGACCAGTCGGCGGGGGTCGTAGCGGGGGTCGCTGTCACGTCCGATGCAGAGGTTGCCGATGCCGCGCATCAGTTCGTAGGCGTGTGTGCCGGGCCTGATTTCGCCGGCGTTGACCGCGGCGTCGAGCAACTGCGCGCAGACGGGGACCAAGCGGTCGAGGAAGTAGGTGTGCAGCGTGGCGAAGCCGCTGCTGTCCGACTGCATCGCGTTGGCGAGTCCGTGCTTCGTGACCAGGAAGTCGACGAAGAGGTCGACCCACTGGCGGAGCGCCGCGAGCGGAGAGTCGGCGCCGGCCAGCAGGCTCGGACCGGCCTCGGCGCAGGCCTCGACCTGGTGGCGGTAGACGGCGACGACGAGGTCCGCCCGAGTCGGGAAGTGGCGGTAGATCGTCCCCATCCCGACGCCGGCTCTGGCCGCGATCTCACGGATCGGCGCATCGACGCCGGACGTGACGAACACCGCGGCGGCCGCGTCGAGCAGCGTCTGCTGGTTGCGCAGCGCGTCGGCCCGCCTGCTGCGGGCGGGCACCTCCCCGGGCTCGCCTGTAGTGGGCACCACGCTCTCCTTCCGACGACGTTGACAAAGCGGAACGGTGCTCCGTATCGTAATCGGAACAACGCTCCGCTTCCAGCGTATCCGAAGCCGGACGCTCCGGCCTGCCTCGCCCGCCGCCGGCCGTATGAGACCGGCGGCAGAGGCCACTGAATGGACATACACATCATGAGTGAACCGACTTACACAGCCGACATCCTGGGTTCGCCCACTCCCGTCCTCTCGGTCAGTCCGGTGGTGCTGTCGGCTCCCGGCCGAGCCGTGGACCTGGAGATGCGGGTCTCCGCGCCCGTGACCGGCAGCGACCTGCCGGTCATCCTTCTCTCGCACGGTCAGGGCTACTCGAACAACCTCTCCTCGCTGAACGGCTACGCGCCCCTCGTCAACTTCTGGGCGGCACACGGCTTCGTTGTGATCCAGCCCACCCACCTGAGCTCGACGACGCTGAGTCTGGATCCCGAGACCCCCGGGGCGCCCATGTACTGGCGATCGCGGGCCGAGGACATGACGCGCATCCTGGACCGGCTCGACGCGATCGAGGCCGCCGTCCCGCAGCTCCTCGGGCGCCTGGACCGAAGCAGGGTCGCCGTGGCCGGGCACTCGATGGGCGGGCACACCGCGAGCCTGCTGCTGGGCGCCCGGCTCACCGATCCGCTGGACGGAACGGAAGCGAACCTGGCCGAGCCCCGGATCAAGGCGGGTGTACTGCTTGCCGCGCCAGGCAGGGGCGGCGACGCCATCACCGAATTCGTGGCCGAGAACTACTCCTTCTTCCTGAGCATGGATTTCTCCAAGATGACGACGCCCGCGCTCGTGGTCGCCGGCGACAAGGACGCCTCTGCCCACCTGACGGTTCGGGGCCCGGAATGGCACGCCGATCCGTACTTCCTGTCCCCGGGCCCCAAGTCCCTGCTCACCCTGTTCGACGCGGAGCACGGGCTCGGCGGGGTCTCCGGATATGACGTCGCCGAGACCACGGACGAGAACCCCGAGCGAGTGTCCGCGGTTCAGCGGCTCACCTGGGCCTATCTGCGCACCGAGCTCTACCCCGGGGATGCCGCGTGGCAGGAGGCGCGTGACGCGCTGACGGCCGGACCCGACCCGCTCGGACGGGTCGAATCCAAGTAGGCCCGAGGTCCGCCACATCTGCGGCGGACCAACGGCAGAAGAGGGTCGCCCTCGACGATGAGCTGGCCGCCGCACCGACCTTGACGCGCGCCATGTGTACCCGCCCAGGTTGGGGCGTCGCCGAACTTCGGCTCCGCTTACCTTGCGTTCTTCCGCAAAGGCCCCGTGGCATGGCTGTGGTTGCTCCTGGGCTGTTTGATAACTTGCACTGACGTGCGATGTGCGTAACTACCGCCGCGACGAGGGAGGTTGATGAATATGGCTGCCAGGCGTTTCACCAGCATGCCCTCGTCCGGGTCGCGCGGGATTACTGAGCGGCTCGGTCGTCCGAAACGACCAGGAGTGTCGCATGTCCTCTTCCCTCTTCCCCTCCGGTACGGATCTGATCACTGACCGCCTTGTGCTGCGGGAGTGGCCCGCCGATGAGGTCGCCGCCGTCGTGGGCAACGGCCGACTGACGCACTGGGCGGCGGACTTCCCCGCCGACGGTGACCGCGTCATCGCCGGTGTCATTGCCGAACAGCCGGACGCCGCGGGGCAGTACGGCCACCGACAGATCATCGAGCGGGCGAGTGGCCAGGTGGTCGGCACCATCAGCCTGCTCCTGCCGCCGGGAGACGGAGCCCTCGAATTCGGATACGGCATCGTGGCATCGCGCCGGGGCCGCGGCTACGCCCCTGAAGCCACCCGGGCCTTGGTGGAGTTCGCCCTGACCCTGCCGAACGTCCATACGGTGTACGCCGATGCGGAACTGTCGAACCCGGCCTCGATCCGCGTACTGGAAAAGGCCGGCTTGCGGCGCGTGAGCAGCGACGCGACGACGACCCGGTTCAGCACCGCAGCACCGGAGCCGGATCAGCGGTAGTCCCGACCGAGGCCGGCGGCGCACAAGCCGCCGGCCTCGGTGCCCGGGCGGGTTCACGAGACTTGGGGCAGTCACCCGACTCTCGCAGAGGCAGCGGCACCCCAGTGAACATGGCGTCCCTGTAGCCTGGTTGGGCTTGTCGTGCCGGAAGGTGATCCGCCCGTGCCCGTGCCGAGTTTGCTCGCGGTTTTCGCTCATCCGGACGACGAGTCCCTGTGGTCGGGCGGGGTGCTGGCACGGCACGCGGCCGGGGGCGCTCGGACCGCGGTCGTCACGGCGACGTGGGCACCGGACACTCGGCGCGGCGCGGAACTGGCCGAGGCGCTCCGTATCCTGGGTGCCGGCAAGCCACGGATGCTCGGTTATGCCGACGCTCGCGCACCACAGTCGGCTCCGGGCCGTGTGCGGTTCTGCGACGCGCCGCTCGACGAGACGACAGGACGGCTGGTCGCGCACCTTCGGGAGTTCCGCCCGGAAGTCGTGATCACCCATGACGCCTACGGCGGGCTGACCGGCCATCCGGACCATGTTCACGTCCACCGCGTGACCACGCTTGCGGTTGGGGCGGCCGGGCTTGAGCGGCTCTGTCCGGATGCCGGTCCCCCTTGGCAGCCGAGCGCCCTGTATTTCGCCACACATCCACACTCGGCTGTCCGGGCCTTGAGCGACCTGGCCCGCGCGGGTAAGGCCATGAACAGTGTTCCGGACGAGTGGATCACCGCGACGGTCGACGTCAGCCCCTGGTTGGAGCGGAAGTGGGCGGCCGTGCTGGCCCATCGCACCGAGGTGGAGCGCGGGGCCGCGCCGGGGCTGCTCGCCCGCTTGCCACCTGCGGTCCGCGAGCGGGCCCTGTCCACCGAGTGGTATATCCGCCACGACACCGTCTCCGCCGTGTCGGCCCAGACGGAACTCACAGTCTGACAAGCGGCACTGACGGATTGGCATCGAAGGCAAGGGACCGGAAGGCTCACCAACAGGGGATGCGCGTCCGGCTCGCCGCCCCGCCGACGGAGTGGCGTACCGACTGACTTGGGCCCTGCGGGTCAGGGGTGGTTGGCCGTGGTCGGCCCGATCCTCAGCTCAGGCCGGGACGGGTTCCTGGTCGGCGTCGTCGAAGGGTGGGTAGCTCTCGCTGCCCATTCGATCGGCCGCATCAATGTAGTCGGCGAGAGCGGCGCGGGATTGAGCGAGCCTGGTCATCTGATTGTCCAGCCGCCGCAACCGTGACCGCATCGCGGCCAGCAACTCGGGACACCCCAGCAGCTCCGGGGCCTCTCCGACGGCGCAGGGCAACAGGTACGCGATGTCCTCGGAGGATAAGCCGGCACCGAGCAGATGCCGGATCTGCTTCACCCGGAGCATGGCGTTCTCGTCGTACTCGCGGTACCCGTTCGCGCCGCGGTCTGCTTCCAGCAGGCCCTGGGCCTCGTAGTAGCGCAGCTGATGGGCGTTGACGCCCGTCCGGCGACTCAGTTCCCCGATGCGCATCGAAACCTCACTTGACCTTCATACCGGTATCAACGTTGACGATGCTGCCATGAACAACAAAGCCGATACACCCGTGACAGTCATCGGACTCGGACTGATGGGCCAGGCACTCGCCGGCGCGTTCCTGAAGGCCGGGCATCCCACAACTGTGTGGAACCGTACGACGTCCAAGGCTGACCAACTCGTGGCCGGCGGCGCACGCCTGGCGCCAACGGTTGGTGCCGCGCTCAAGGCAGGTTCCCTGACGATCATCTGTGTCACCGATTACCCGGCCGTGCACGAGCTGCTCGGCGCGAGCGGGATCGAGCTGGACGGCGCGACGTTGATCAACCTGACCTCGGGCGACTCGGCCCAGGCCCGGGAAGCCGCCCAATGGGCCGAGCGGCGCGGCGCCCGTTACCTCGACGGCGCCATCATGGCCATCCCCCCGGCGATCGGGACCGCCGAGGCGATGATTCTGCACAGCGGGCCGCAGCCGGACTTCGAGGCACACAAGTCAACACTCGACGCGCTCGGAACCGTCACCCACCTCGGTGCGGACCACGGGCTGGCGTCCCTGTACGACGTGGCCGGCCTGGCCATGATGTGGAGCGTCCTGAACGCCTGGCTCCAGGGCACTGCCCTGCTCAGGACGGCCGGTGTCGACGCCGCGACGTATGCGCCGTTCGCGCAGCAGATCGCTGCCGGTGTGGCCGCATGGCTGCCCGGGTATGCCGAGCAGATCGACAGTGGATCCTTCCCGGCCGAGGTGTCGGCCCTGGAGACGGACGCGCGGGCGATGGCGCACCTGATCGAGGAGAGCGAGGCGCTGGGGGTCAACGCCGAACTGCCGAAATTGATCAAGGCGATGGCCGACCGCTCGATCGCCGCCGGACACGGTGGGGAGCAGTACCCCGTGCTGATCGAGGAGTTCGGCAAACCCCGCGGCGACTGACCCGTCCCAACACCGGGATCAAGCGGTCTCGGTGAAGTCAACTCCGTACAGGGGCACGAGCTTTGGTGGTGTGGTGGTGCTGCCAGAGATCCTGACGACGGAGTGACCTGGGAGCAGCAGGTCAAGGTCGAGGTGCGTTGACGACTGCTCGGGCGTCGGCCTGTCGATCTCACTCGGACTGACCTGGTTTCGGCGCTGTGCGGACGTACGCGCGTTCGCCTTGTTTGCCGATGAGGCCGAGGTACTCGACGGGACCGGCGCCGGTGGATCCGAACCGGTGCGGGGTGCGGGTGTCGAACTCCGCGGCTTCCCCGGGTTTGAGAATCAGGTTGTGCTCGCCGAGGACGAGGTGCAGCGTGCCGGCACCGGATGCAGGCCGCGGTCACCTTGTGGTCGATCACGGGCTCGCCGGAGCCGAGCACCTCGGTTCTGGAAGAGTTCATCCTGCCGATCGTCGACGGCTACGGCTATGGCTATGGGGTTTTCGGTGACGCGCTGCGGGCCCTGGCCCGGATCGGCGTGAGCACCCCCGCGGTGCGTCCCGCCCTTCTTACGGTGAAGGGACGGGACCGGCGTCTGTGCCTCCACCGGGACTACCGGGCGGTCCTCCAGGACGAGGAACTACGGGCCGCGATGGAAGAGGTGCTCGCCCTCACGGTCACTGTCAGTCGAGGCAGTCGGCGATGAGGGTGGCGAACTCGTCCGGGTCGGCCAGGCGGATGCCGAGGGTTTCGGCCTTGGCGCGCTTGGACCCGGCGTTCTCGCCGGCGACGACGAGGGTGGTCTTCTTGGAGACGCTGGACGAGGCGCGGCCGCCGGCGCGTTCGATGAGTTCGTTCATCTGGTTGCGGCTGAGCTTCTCCAGCGGCCCGGTCATCGCGCCGGTGACGACGACCGTCATCCCCGCGAGCGGCCCGGCGGCCGCCTCGCTCGCACCGCTGTCCTCAGCAGCCGCACCGTCCTCTTCACCGCTGTTGACGGCGGGTTGGTACGGGGTGGCCCCGGGTTCGGTCATGTTGACCCCGGCCGCGATGAGTTTGTCGATGAGCGGGGCGAGTTCGGCGAGTTCGGCGACGATGGACGGTGCCTTCTCGGTGCCGATTCCGTCGACCTGCTGCATCGCTTCGGCGTCGGCGGCGCGGATGTGGTCCATGGTGGCGAAGTGGCGGGCGATGCGGCGGGACATGGACCGGCCGGTGCCGCGTACGCCCAGCGCGCACAGCACCCGTGACAGCGGCCGGGTCCTGGCCGTGTCGAGTGCGGCCAGGAGGTTGTCGGTGCTGGTCTCACCCATCCGCTCCAGGCCCAGGAGCTGGTCGCGGGTGAGGGCGAACAGGCCGGCGAGATCGGTGACCAGGCCGGTTTCGACGAGCTGGACGACGCGGGTGTGGCCGAGTCCTTCGATGTCGAGCTGGTCGCGGCCGGCGGCGTAGGAAAGGGCGGCGACCAGGTGGCAGTTGCGGCCGTTCTCACAGCGCCAGCGCTGCTGGCTGGTGTCGATGGCGGAACCGCACCGCGGGCACATCTCGGGGAAGACGATGGGCTGTTCGTCTCCGGTGCGCAGGTGAGCGACGGGGGCTTCGATGCGGGGGATGACGTCGCCGGCGCGGTGGACCATGACGTGGTCGCCCAGGCGCAGGTCGCGCCGGGTGATGTCGGCCGGGTTGTGCAGGGTGGCGTAGGTGATGGTGGCCCCGTCGATGACGACCGGTTCCAGCACGCCGCGCGGGGCGATGACGCCGGTGCGGCCCACGTTCCACTCCACCTCCAGCAGTCTGGTGATCTTCTCGACGGCGGGCAGTTTGTAGGCGATCGCCCAGCGCGGGGCGCGGGTGCCGGATCCGGCGGCCCGCTGGTCGGCGGCCAGGTCGGCCTTGATGACGATTCCGTCGATCCCGAACGGCAACTCGGCCCGCAGCGCGGCGATTTCCTGTACCCGGGCCAGGACCTGCTCGACCGTGGCGGCGGTGGTGCCGGGCACGGCGGTGCCGGCGGTCGTGTTCACCCCGAGCTCGGCGGCGTGCGCCATGAGGTCGCTGTGTGCGAGTTCGCCCAGCCGCCCGGCGAGCTCGGCCTCGGTGTCGGGCAGGGGCAGCAGCCCGTAACCGAAGAACGTCATCGGCACCGTGTACGCACGTTCCCTGGCGCGCAGGCTGCCGGCCGCGGCGCCGCGCGGGTTCGCGAACGGCTGCCCGCCGTGTGCGGTGCGCACCTCGTTGGCGTGCTCGAACTGGGCGGTGGTCATCAGGACTTCGCCGCGTACCTCCACCGTGACCGGCTCGGCCAGTTCCCGCGGCAGGCCCACGATGGTGTCGAGCGCGTGCGAGACGTCCTCCCCGGCCGTCCCGTCGCCACGGGTGATCAGCCTGGTGAGGCGGCCGAGCGTGTAGCGGGCGGCGATCGCCAGACCGTCCAGCTTCGGCTCGACACTGAACTGCTCCACATCGTGGCCGATGCGCCGGGCCAGCGACGCGGTCCAGGCGGTGAACTCATCGGCCGAGAACACGTTGTCCAGACTCAGCATCGCCACCGTGTGCGGGACATCCCCCTCGACGGCGCCACCGGCGACCTTCCCGGTCGGCGAGTCGGGCAGCACCTGGTCGAGATGCTCGGCCTCCCATGCCGCGATGCCGCGCACCAGCCGGTCGTAGGCGTCGTCGTCCAGCACCGACGTGCCGCTCGCGTAATAGGCGGCCGCGGCCTTCACCGCGTCCTCGACCGCCTGCGCGTAGGCGGCGGCGTCCACGATCACTGCAACGGGTGTCGTCATGCCTGCCATCCTGCCTGCCACCACTGACAACGCAGCCGACGGCGGACACGGATCACCGGTGAAGCATGGACTCCGAAAAGGCATTGCATGTTAATGCTATGCAGCGCATACTTCTGCACATGTCCAAAGTGCTCACCTCCCTGCCTGTCGGTGCACGCGTCGGGATCGCCTTCTCCGGGGGCCTCGACACCTCGGTGGCGGTCGCGTGGATGCGGGAGAAGGGTGCCGTGCCGTGCACCTACACCGCTGACATCGGCCAGTACGACGAGCCGGACGTCGCGTCGGTGCCCGGCCGTGCCACGACGTACGGCGCGGAGGTCGCCCGGCTGGTCGACTGCCGGGCGGCGCTCGTGGAGGAGGGGCTGGCTGCCCTGGCGTGCGGGGCGTTCCACATCCGGTCCGGCGGCCGCGTGTACTTCAACACCACACCGCTGGCGCGGGCCGTCACCGGAACCCTGCTGGTGCGCGCGATGATCGAGGACGACGTGCAGATCTGGGGCGACGGCTCCACCTTCAAGGGCAACGACATCGAGCGGTTCTACCGGTACGGCCTGCTGGCCAACCCGTCCCTGCGGATCTACAAGCCGTGGCTGGACGCGGACTTCGTCAGCGAACTGGGCGGCCGCAAGGAGATGTCCGAGTGGCTGCACGAGCGCGGCCTGCCCTATCGGGACAGCACGGAGAAGGCCTACTCCACCGACGCGAACATCTGGGGCGCGACCCACGAGGCCAAGGCACTCGAGCACCTCGACGCGGGCATCGAGACCGTCGAGCCGATCATGGGCGTGCGGTTCTGGGACGACACCACGCAGATCCCCGCCGAGGACGTCACGATCGGCTTCGAGCAGGGACGCCCGGTATCGATCAACGGCAAGGTTTTCGCCTCCGACGTCGACCTGGTGCTGGAGGCCAATGCCATCGGTGGCCGGCACGGCATGGGCATGTCCGACCAGATCGAGAACCGGGTCATCGAGGCCAAGAGCAGAGGCATCTACGAGGCGCCTGGAATGGCGTTGCTGCACGCGGCGTACGAGCGGCTGGTCAACGCGATCCACAACGAGGAGACCCTCGCGATCTACTACAGCGAGGGACGACGGCTGGGCAGGCTCCTGTACGAAGGCCGCTGGCTGGACCCGCAGGCTCTGATGGTGCGCGAGTCGCTGCAGCGCTGGATCGGGACGGCGGTCACCGGCGAGGTGACCCTCCGGCTGCGCCGGGGCGAGGACTACTCGATCCTGAACACGGCAGGGCCGGCGTTCAGCTATCACCCCGACAAGCTCTCCATGGAGCGGACCGAGGATTCCGCCTTCGGGCCGGTCGACCGCATCGGTCAGCTGACCATGCGCAATCTCGACATCGCCGACTCCCGCGCCAAGCTCGAGCTGTACGCCGGACTCGGCCTGGTCGGCACCCCGCCCGCGGCGCCGATCGGCGCCGCGCGGGCGACAAGCCTGATCGGTGTGCTGCACGAAGGCGGGGCCGAGGCGATCGCATCGGGTGGGAAGAGCCCCGAACACGACGAACTGCTCGACCAAGCCGCGATGGAGTCCGGGACCGACTGACGGCACCGGGGCGGCCGCCGATCGATCCGGGCAGGAGCCCGGCATGCGACAACCGCTCGGATACGCTCTCCGTGCCCAGGACGCTGTCCGAATCGGAGGCCACATGCCGCGCTCGTCCTCGTCCGTGACGCTCGGCTCGGGGATCAACCTCGGCAACGCCCTGGACGCCCTCGACGGTCACGAGCACGCGCTTCAATTGCGGCGGCGGTATTTCGATGAGATCAAGGCCGCCGGGTTCGACACGGTCCGGTTGCCGGTGGCGTGGTCGGCGCACGCCGAGCAGACCGCTCCCTACGCCATCGGACAGGACTTTTTCCAGCGCGTGGACCGAGCGGTCGACGAGGCACTGGCACGGGATCTGAACGTCGTACTCAACATGCACCACTACCACGAGCTCAACCACACGCCGGACGAGCAGACAGAACGGTTCCTGGCGTTGTGGCGGCAGATAGCCACGCGCTACGCCGCTCACCCGGACCTCCTCCACTTCGAGTTGCTCAACGAGCCTCGCGCCGCCATGACCGCGCAACGGTGGAACACCCTCCTGCCCCATGCCCTGGCCGCCGTACGGGAATCGAACCCGGAACGCACCGTGCTCATCGGGGCGGCGGAAATGAACGATATCCACGCTCTGGCGAAGCTCGAACTGCCCGATGACGACCACCTGGTGGCGACCGTCCACTACTACGCCCCGTTCGAGTTCACCCATCAGGGCGCGTCCTGGGTCGAGGGGGCCGCCTCGTGGCTCGGCACGACCTGGGGCGGGGAAGCCGACCGGAAGGCCGTTGACGACGACCTTGGCGTGGCCGCGGCCTGGGCGGACGCTCATGGGGTCCCGCTGTTCATCGGCGAGTTCGGCGCGTACGAGCAGGCGGACATGGACTCCCGCGCCCGCTGGACCGCCTGCGTACGGGAGAAGGCCGAGCTCCTGGGGATCGGCTGGGCCTACTGGGAGTTCGGCACCGACTTCAGTGCCTACGCCCGCGAGACCGATACCTGGCGAGAGCCCTTGCGCCAGGCTCTGATCCCCACCATGTGACGCACTGGGCGAGGAACCGCGACCGGCATTACGGGCTGTCCACGTCTTCCGGCCACAGCGGAGTGTCGACGCCGCCTCGAAGAAGAACCGCAGGCAGTGGGCCCTGCAGCACGCTCTCACACACCCGTCGATGCTCCGATCGCAAGGCACCGCCGGGCGGAAACACCTCCTGGCAAACACGCTGGGACTGCCTCGCGCCGGTGGTCGGCACCGGGTCCGGGCGGCGGTATGGCCACATCCGGCGCAGGATGGGATGAGGACGACATTTTCGGGGGGACTCTCCAGCGGGAGGCCACCGTGACGACGTCACAGAGCGAAGAAACCAACCGTGCGGGGAGAAGCGGGCCCGTGTGGACCGGGGTCGCCGGAATCTTGGCCGGCGGACTACTGATCTTCGGCCAGATCCTGACCTGGCGGACACCGGACACCGAGGACGACGACGCGATCCGTGAGGTCGTGACCTTCTACTCCAAGGACGGCAATCAGGCCCTGGCCGAGACCGGCGCCCTGGTGCTGCTCGCGGCCGGACTGGCTTTCCTGTGCTTCTTGCCGGTACTGGTACGCGCCGCCGGCAGCCGTTCCACCGTCGCGCTCGCCGGCGGAACCGTCTTCGTAGTGCTTCTCATGGTTTCGGCGATCGCCGGGAACATCTACGGAATCACGGCGAACCACTCCGAGGTCTTCCGGGTCGTACCCGAAACGGCCCTGATCGCGATCCTGCTGCTGGACGTGGCGTACGGAGGGCTCATCGGAGCGATGGTGGGCGCGGCCGTGCTGCTTCTCGCCGTCTGGCGTGCCACCCGCACCACCGGTGACACCCAGGGCGCTCCGGTGCTGCCCTCGTGGCTGACCTGGGCCGCGCTGGTCGTGGGTGTGCTGTGCCTGGCGGGGCCGTTCAGCGCATGGCTGACTCCGATGCTCCTGGCGGTGTGGCTGGTGGCGGCCGGCCTGGTGGTGATGCTCAAGCGGCTGTGAGGACGTGCGAGTCAACGATGTCGCCTCCTGCTCGTCGGCGCCTGCCCGCGCGCCGAAGATCCCGTTCGGTCAGACGATCGTCCGACGGACCGATCAGCCGAGGACGAGCGGGAGTTTCGCCGTCAGCTCGCCCAGCTCGGCCCTCTCCGCGTCGGTCGGGGTGCGCCGTCCGGTGCCGATCAGCAGCGCGTCCTTGTCGGAGAGCGACGAAGGAAACGCCGTACTGGCGATCCTCTCCAGCAGCCCGCGTGACCGGGCGAGCCCTTCGGCAGGCGGCTCCGCCGCGTCCTGGAGGTGCGCGATCAGGTCGAGGTGGTGCAGTGTCCATTCCAGGACGTACGCGGATAGGTAGTCGCCCACGGTGAGCACCTCGTCGCGGGTGCCGACCCGGACCGTGGGATCCGCGAGTCCGGCGGCACGGCCGGCGGCCGAACCGACGTCGTCCAAGTGGAACTTGAGCAGGCGCGGCTCTTCGTACGCCGCGGCCAGGCGGACGGTGAGTGCGTCGAGCGGGTCGTCGCCGGTCGGGGCTTCGACGAGGTCCCAGTAGGTCACCGCGTCCCGAGTCGGTTCCGTCTCGACGGGGGTGACGAGGGTGATCAGGACGTCCTGGGCGTCGATGATCAGGTGGCACACCAGGTCCCGGACGAGCCAGCCGGTGCAGCCGGACGGCCGCGCGAAGTCCTCGTCCGGGAGTGCGGCCACCGCTGTGCGCAACGCTGTCCAAGACCGTGAGAAGAGATCCACGGACGCAAAGTAGCAGCGCCCGGCCTCTGCGGCGACCGATCCGGCCCGCCCGCGAACGCTGACAGCGCAGCATCGGTGCCGCCGCAATCAACCCTGGACGGCACACCACGGGGAATCGGACCAACTGCTCCAACTACCCTTGTTCGGCAAAGCCGTTCAGGGGCACGCCTCCCCGGCCCCAGGGACTGGGCTGGACGTCAAACACCTCGACGCGGCCGACCTAGTGAACAGAGAACCCGCCGTCGACGAAGATCGCCTGCCCTGTGACGTAGGCGGAAGCGCGGCTTGCCAGGAACACCGCTGCGCCTGCGAAGTCCTCGGCCAGACCGTTGCGTCCGACCATCGTGCGTGCAGCCAGCGCCGCGACCTTCTCCGGGTCGGACGACAGCCGCGCGTTGAGCGGCGTCATCACGAAACCCGGCACGAGCGTGTTGCAGGTGACGCCATGCGGCGACCATGCCTCGGCCTGTGAACGAGCCAGCGACTCCAACGCGCCTTTGGACACTCCGTAGGCCCCGCTCTGGACGAATGCCCGATGTGCCTGCTGAGAGGTGATGTGGATGATCCGGCCGAAGCCCCGCTCGGCCATGCCGGGTCCGAACCGCCGGCCCAGCAGATAGGGAGCCTCCAGGTTCACCGCCATCGTGGTGTCCCACACCTCCTCGCCCAGCTCGCCCATCGGCGGCCGCAGGTTGACCCCCGCACAGTTGACGAGAATGTCGGGCTCCCCGAACGCCTCGGCCGCCTTCTCGGCCGCTGCACGCACGCCGTCACGGGTCCCCAGGTCGCCGCTCACCCAAGCCGCCCGGCAGCCGTCCGCCGACAGTTCATCGACCGTGGCAACCAGCCCCTCCTCCTTGCGCGCCACCACCACAACACTCGCTCCCGCCTGCGCGAGGGCCCCGGCGATGGCCCGGCCGATGCCGGAAGTACCACCTGTCACCACGGCAACCCGGCCGTCAAGCGAGAACAGTTCAGAGAGGTAGGTCTGTGATGTCGAGGTCATACCCGCACCTTAGATGGGCCGCCCACAGCGACAGCGCCCAGGGCCGAACGCAACGTGGGAGGCCAACTGGGTACTCAACAGGGCTGGGGCCGCCCAAGGCGCGTGATGATGACCCGACCCGGACTTGCCGCAGCGGCAAGCGCGATCTGTCGCAGCGGAGGCTGAGCGTTTGGGGTGCAGTGGAGGGTTGCTCTGCGTGTGCTGGAAACCGGCGGGAACGTCGTGTTCTAGTCCGAGGGCGCGGACATGGCCGGCGGGTCTGATTGGCGAGCCGAAGCACGATAGGTGTCACGTCGGCATGCTTGTTGTCACCGAAGCATGAGCGGGGTTCGAGAGGGAGACGGGCGGAGTGCTGGCGGCGGCCTCGGTAGCTGTTGCCCTGTCCGTCGCCATGGGTGGGGACTATGATCGCCGGCAAGGCGGGGTCGTAGCACAGAGGTAGTGCGCCGCGACATCATCTCGGAGGACGTCGGTTCGAATCCGACCGCCCCGCCCCTTCCGGAACGCCACCGCTGGTGCTCGAATCTGTGGTCGGTGACAAGTAACACGCCGGTTCAGTGACAACTGCCATGCCTTGTCACCTGGAGCCGCAGGTCGGCGGCCGCCGGTAGTGACAACCATCGGGCGTCGGCTCAATTGTTGTGCTGGAGCGGGTAGTTGGAACCTCAGCCGGAATGTTGTCACCAAGATCGCCGGCTGGGACCTAGAGTGACCGGGATGCGTGCCAACCCCGTGATATTGCGTCCGGTCGTCGAGGACGATCTGCCGATGCTCGACCGGTTTCTGACAGATCCGGAGTCGACCGGGCCGTTCCAATGGCAGGGCTGGTCGGATCCGGGGCGCTGGCGGCGCCGTTGGGCGCTGGATGGTCTGCTCGGCGATGACGGTGGCCAGCTGATGGTGGCGGCCGGAGCCGACCGGCTCGGCTTCGTGGCCTGGCGGAAGGACGTGACCTCGCGGAACTCGTATTGCTGGAACATCGGTGCCCAACTGCTGCCGGAGGTCCGGGGCCGGGGCGTCGGCACGACGGCCCAGCGGCTGCTGGTGCGGTATCTGTTCGCGCACACACCAGTGGTCAGGATCGAGGCGGACACCGAGGTGGAGAACATCGCCGAGCAGCGCGCGTTGGAGAAGTCCGGCTTCACCCGGGAGGGTGTGCTGCGCAGCATCGTGTTCCGGGACGGGCAGTGGCGGGACGTCGTGCGCTACAGCGTGCTGCGCGACGACAAGGCCTGGGACGGGACCGTGTCGCAGTCCGGCGCCGGAGGCGGGCATCCGGCCTGACCCAGGACCAGCTCAGCCCTCTACGACCGGGGCTGCGAGCCGGCATCTGCCACACAAGCTCGCGAACGTCCGGCGAGACGTGCTCGATCGTCCATCGGACCTCCTCGTCACCGACCCTGGCGCCGAGGTGCGGCTGCGGCGGCGTCAGTCCAGGCAGAACTCGTTGCCCTCGGGGTCGGTCATCACGATCAAGCCGGCATTCAGCGGGGGAGCGGGCTCCTGGCGGTGTACCCGCGTCGCGCCCAGCGCGACGAGCCGGTCGCACTCGACCTCCAGCGCCGCCATCCGCTCCTCGCCCGCCAGGCCAGGAGCCGCACGGACGTCGAGGTGGACGCGGTTCTTCGCGGCCTTGTCCTCCGGCACCTGCTGGAAGAACAGCCGTGGGCCGTCCCCGTCCGGGTCCTCGATAGCCGATCGAGTGTTGCGCTGTTCTTCCGGTACGCCGATCCGCGCGAGGAAGTCGTCCCACGCGGCCAACGGGTCGGCACCTTCGGGGAGGTCCGCTCCGGGCGGGCCGGGGTGGACATAGCCCAGGACGTCACGCCAGAAGGACGACAGCGCCCGCGGGTCATGGGCGTCGAAGGTGACCTGGATTTGGCGGCTCATCGGGTTACTCCGTTCGTAGTTCGTAGTTCGTAGTTCGTAGCGGGTTTCGTGTGTCGGTGGACAGAGGTCGCGCGGCAGGCAGACCGGTTTGGACAAGGCCGGATGGTGGATCAGCTCGCCGTGGATGTGCGGCACCGGATCGGCCGTGGGCATCTCGGGGGAGGGCTTCTTCTCACCGGTCGGGACCCGGAGCCCGGCGGCGCCGACCGAGTCGCCAGGCGATCGTGGTGAGGGTCGCGGGAGCGGCCCGGAAGGCGCAGTCCGTCGTGACGTCCCCGGCACCGATCTGCACGGGCGCCGTCGAGTTGCCGCGCGGCGGCACGCTCCGGGCGTTCGGCACCGACGACCGGAATTACTCGTCGTCGGTGGGGCCTCGGAGCCGGGTGAGGAGCCGAAGTTTCCAGCCGGTCATCCACTGCTCGCGCAGCGTCCGAGGCCGGTTCCGGTCGATTGCGTCTGCGTCCATGGAGCCACCGTGACATGCCAGGCGGACAGGATCGGTCCGCTATCTCTGGCAGGGTGGGCGGCATGGACGTGGCAGGCGGTAACGAGCGGGGTACGACGGAGCGGGTGCTCACCCTGCTCGGGCTGCTGCAGCAGCGCCAGGTCTGGACCGGCCCCGAACTCGCCGATCAGCTCGGGGTCACGCCGCGCACGGTACGGCGTGATGTCGAGAGGCTGCGCGCCCTCGGCTATCCGGTGTATGCCAGCCAGGGTGTCGGGGGCGGTTACCGGCTCGGCCCGGGGCGGGACCTGCCGCCGCTGCTGCTCGACGACCAGGAGGCGATCGCCACCGCGGTCTCGTTGCTCGCCGGCGCGGGTGGCGCGGTGGCCGGCGCCGGCGCCGGCGCCGGTGACGCCGCGCTCCGGGCGCTGACCAAGCTCGACCAGGTGCTGCCCACCCGGCTTCGGCACGAGGTGCGCGCGCTCTCCGGCTCGGTGGAGTTCTTCGACCAAGGCCGCACGCCGGTCGACCCCGAGGTGCTCATGACGCTGGCCAGAGCCTGCCGCGACGAGGTCGAGGCCGGCTTCGACTACCCTCCCTCGGACTTCGTACGGGAGGTGCCCCCGGGGAGTGACGTGCGACGGCGGCGGGTTGAGCCATACCGCCTGGTCGCCTCCGACCGGCGCTGGTACCTCCTCGCCTACGACCTCGACCGTGACGACTGGCGCAGCTTCCGCGTCGACCGGATGACCGACGCGTCCGTCCGGACCTGGCGCTTCCGCCCGCGCGCGGCGCCCGACGCGGCAACGTACGTACAGGAGGGTGTGGCGAGCCGGGTCTATCCGCACCGGGCACGCTTCCTCGTGCACGCGTCGGCCGACACGGTGCGCGCGCAGATTCCGGCGGCGGCGGCCGTCGTACGACGGCGCGGGAGCGAGCACTGCGAGGTGCTCAGTGGCGGCGCCAGTCTCGACGCCGTGCTCATGCACGTACTCCTGCTGGGACACGACTTCGAGATACTCGACCCTCCGGAGCTCGGGAGGCGCTGCCACGAGCTGGCGCGGAAGCTGCGGTCGGCCGGTGCGGCGATCACACCGGGGCCCGACACGGAGGAGTCATGAGCCGAAACCACGCAGGCGTCGAGGAGGGCCTCCGCCGCCGATGGTCTCAACGACGAGATCAGCGCGACCGGTGCTCAGCGGCCGCCCGTCAGCCGCCGCCCGTCAAGGTTGGCGTGTGACGCGCACCTGCACGGTCAGCGTGCCTCTGTTGTCCTGGGAGCACGCCCCGGCGGCATCGTTGATTCCCAGTTGCAGGGGGCCGTTCCCGGTCGCCCGGAAAGTCAGCTTCTGCCCGACGGTGCGGACGGGGGTGTCCTGGTCACCCGCGAGGCGCGCCAGCAGGGTCCCGAACGGCTCCGCGGGGTTGATCTTGCAACTCTTCGCCCCGTCCAGCGACTTGTCGATGTTCGCGTCGTAACCGGTCGGCCCGGTCATCGGCTTGTTTCGGTGGTCGACCGTCCACTCTCCCGAAACGAACCGCACGGTGACCTGGTCTCCCTGCTTCACGGGCACTGCGGTGACCGAGTGCCAGCCGTTCGCCGACCGGACGACGGCCTGATGGGTGGTCGGCGTCTCCGGGTCGCCCTTGAGCGGCAGCGTCCCGGTGAGGAAGAGGCCACCCACGACACCCGCCGCCAGCACTGCCGTACCGGCCAGCGCCCACACCAGCCGCTTCGGACCTCCTGGGCGGGACGACGGCCGGGGCGCGGGCTTGAGTGACGTGGTGTGCAGGGCCGTCGGCACGGTCTCTCCGGCCGGGACGAGCCGCTCCTGGCCACGGGTCACCGTGTCGGCGTCGGCCAACGGAGAGGAAGGCCGGGACACGCGTACCGTCGCCGCCGGCAGCGGTTCGGCGTCCGTCTCCCCCGTCACGACGCGCTGCAGCGCAGAACGGGCGACGGCCCCCGAAGGGCGCTCGTCCGGGGACTTGCGCAGCAGCGCCTCGACGACCGGGCGCAGCGGGCCGAGCCGCTCCGCCAGGACGGGTTCCTCGTACGCCACCGCGTGCAGCGTTGCCGGCCGCGCCGGCCGGCGGAACGGGGACTGCCCGCCGCAGACCGTGGCGAGGGTCGCGCCCAGTGACCACAGGTCGGAGGCCGGGCCGACCTCCGACCCCATCACCCGCTCGGGGGCCATGTACTCGAGGGAGCCGACCAGTTCGCCGGTGGTCGTCAGGAACTCGCCGTCGTCCAGGGCTGCGATGCCGAAGTCGGTGAGGACGGCGTTGCCGTCGCGGCGCAGCAGGACGTTGGCGGGTTTGACGTCGCGGTGCAGGGTGCCGGCCGCGTGCACGGCCTGCAGCGCGTCGAGCAGTTGCAGACCCAGGGCGGCGGTGTGCTGTGGTGTGAGGGGACCGGTCTCGGTGATCCGGTGGGCCAGGGAAGGGCCCTCGACGAGTTCCATGACGATCCACAGCCGGTCCTCGGACTCGGCCAGGTCGTGGACGCCGACCACGTGGGGGTGCGGCACGCGGGCGACCGCGCGAGCCTCACGGATCGCGCGGCGCATCCGTATGCGGTGTTCCTCGTCCCCGTGGGTGAGGATGTGCAGTTCCTTGGCGGCGACCGGGCGGTCCAGCAGTTGGTCGTGGGCGCGCCAGACCGTGCCCATGCCGCCTCTGCCGAGGACGTTGTGGAGTAGATACCGATTGGCGATCAGCCGCCCTGAGCCGCGTTCCGAAGGCGTCGCCCCCTGGTGATCGCCATCTCTCGATATCACGCGCTCGCTCACGTTTCCTTCCCGGTGGACCGGGCGCCCGACGGTTGTCGTTCGGCCGGTCGTCGTTCGTTCGAACGGGGCCGAGCATAGCGGAGCACATCGTGGCCGCATGCCGTCAACTACCGTATGGAGTCGAGCCTTTGATGGTTCGTGCCCTCCGGGGGTGCTGAGGCGTTCGAGACGCTGTGGGTCGCGGTTGCGGGGTCGAGTCGGTCGGCGTCCGTCGCTTCAGGCGCGTGCTCGGAGGACCTTCCTCAGGTGTCCGGGCCGGTGTCAACGATGTCATCGCCGAAGGCGGCGGCAAGCGCCTTCGCGATCAGGTCGGGCAGCTCGGTCCGTCCGTCGTCCTCGGCCCAGCGCACCAATGCCGTGTGCATGGCGGCCAGACAGGCCCCGGCCGCGGCCTGGGCGCGGAACGTTGTGTCGGGATCGGCGGGATCGCCCCCGAGGGCGTCGACGATCGCCTGTTGAAGGGCGTAGTGGTTGTCCAGGTGCTTGGCCCGCAAAGCCGGCGTGGAGATCATGAGCCGGAGGCGGGCAAGCAGGAACCGCTCGTTCGCCGTCAGGTCGTCTCCGCGGCCGCCACTGGTCAACGTCGTGGCCGAGTCGATGAGTGCGCTGCCGATACGGCCGACCAGGGACTGCCCGGCGGGCGACGCGACGATGCGCTCGGCGACGAGCCGACCGTGCTGGTCGACGAGCACGAGGTCTTCCTTCGTGGGGAAGTGCCGGTACACGGTCATGGGCGACACGCCCGAGGCTTCGGCGACGTCGGTCACGGTCGTCGCGTCGTATCCGCGCTCGGTGAACAGCCGTACCGCGTGCGCCTGAATGGTGCGCCGCGTCTCGGCTCGTCGTTGCGCTCGCAAGGTTGAGTGCTGGTCGGGCATGTGGTAGACCCTACCGGAGTGGTAGTAACTACCAGATTGGTAGTGCCTAACACCATGGGGTGGTGGACATGAGTGATCTGACCGGCAGGACGGCTCTCGTGACCGGAGCGTCGCGCGGCATCGGGCAGGCGATAGCGGTCCGCGCGGCGGCGAAAGGGGCCGTGGTCATCGTGCATTTCGGCACGGACGAGGACGGTGCGAGGGCCACGGTCGACAAGATCGAGCGTGCCGGTGGCACCGCGCTCGCCGTCGGGGCGGAGCTGGGTGTGGATGACGACGTCGAAACGCTCTTCGCGGGAGTCGAGGCCGGTCTGGCCGGGCGGCCACTCGACATCCTCGTCAACAACGCGGCGGCCGCGCCCGCCGGCCCGCTCGGAGCCACGACGCGGACGGAGTTCGACCACCTCTTCGCCGTGAACGTGCGAGCGCCGTACTTCATCATCCAGCGAGCACTGCCCTTGCTCCGCGACGGGGGCCGCATCATCACGATCTCATCCGTGGCGACCCGGATGGCCAACCCCACCCAGACGTCCTTCGCCATGACGAAGGGCGCGGTCGAGACGATGAGCATGACCTTGGCCAACGAACTCGGCGTCCGGGGAATCACGGTGAACGCGGTTGCTCCCGGCGCCACTCGGACGGCGACCAACGGATCGTTCTTCGACGCGCCCGGCCTGACCGACCTCATCGCCGGATCGACGGCGCTCAACCGGCTAGGCGGACCCGACGACGTCGCCGACGTGGTCGCGTTCCTAGCCTCCGACGCGGCGCGCTGGATCACCGGGCAGGTCATCGACGCGAGTGGTGGCCTGTTCCTGGGACCGCGGGCCTGACCACAGGGAAGCTTCGCCGGTGAGCCGGCGGACCATGAGCCATCCGATCACTGCGCTTTACCACGCTCGATCCTCCGTCCAGGGGAACGCTTGGTTCAAGGCGTGCTCGAGATGTGGCTGCGAGCGGGTGGCTGGCCATCACCGGGGCGGCGTACCGTAAATCGCATGGAACAGCGCATCACACTGATCACGCTGGGAGTTTCCGATCTCGCTCGTGCCAAGGCTTTTTACGAGGCCCTGGGCTGGCGGGGACAAGAAGTCCAGGAGACCGTCTTCTTCCAGGCGGGCGGCCTGGGACTGGTCCTGTGGGGCCGTGACAAACTCGCCGAGGACTGCGGCCTGAAGCCCGGTGCGGCGGCCGGGTTCGGCGGGATCGCCCTGGCGCACAATGTCAGGTCCGAGGCGGAGGTCGATGCTCTGCTCGCGGCAGTGGAGCGGGCCGGTGGGACCGTCACCAAGCCGGCGGCCGTCAACGCCGTCGGCTTCTACTCCAGTGCCTTCGTCGACCCGGACGGCCACGCCTGGGAGGTCGCGCACAACCCCGGATTCCCCCTTGCCGAGGACGGCTCAGTCACCCTTCCCGACTTCGGCAGTCTCTAGCCGCTCTCCAGCGTCCTCGTTTCAGTTGGGACTGGTTGAGCCGGGCCGTTGCGGTGGGCCGTGAGAATTCACTGGTCGAGGCCGCGGCCCGTACGGGATGCTGCACGCGTGATTGAGCGTGAAGCCGCAGTTGAGGCTGTCGAAGGACAGCTGGAGCGCGACTATCAGAAGTGGCGGGCTGCGGGTGTGGACGCGCTGCGCATGGTTGTGGTCCATGTCGAGGAGCACGAGTTGGTGTGGATCGTCCCCTGGCAGTCCGAGGAGTTCGTCCGTACTGGGAACTCGAAGTTCATGCTGGCCGGCAATGGGCCGTACCTGGTCGACCGTGTTGATGGAGGACTGCACCAGATCGGCGTCGTCTCCGCGGTGACCGGCGAGTGGGAGGCCGACTACCGAGCCCGGATACGTGGGCTGCCGGTACGCACCGCGGTAGACGATCTGCATGATGCGATACGCGGAGTCGCCGCCACACGCGGACGCATGCATGGTGTGCGGACCCTGCGCCAGAGGCTGCCGGTACTGTCGCCCGCGAAGGCCATCGAGTACGTGTGCGCATTGCTGGACGGTGATGCCCCGGAGCGCTTCGTGGCCGTCGCCACCAAGGAACTCGTGGAGCCTCTCAACCCGGTATTCGCTGTGAAGACCATTCGACAGGGTGCGTCCCGCCGAACCCACTGACTGTGGGCCGTGGACCCGAGCCGGGCGCCTTGACTGTCGCTTCGCCGGCTGGCGATGCGATCGGTCCGGTTGCGCTCGACGAAGTTCGCCCAGGGCGTCGCGTTGTCGATGCCGGTCCTGCGCGTTGGACGCCATGACCCATGCCAATGCCCCACTGAGGCCGGCCGGGCGATGGAGGCTGAAACGGTGCCGGACACGCTTCACCGCCCTCGTTGCCGCGGACACCGTTGGCACGACGGTCAGGGGAGTGGCCGAAAGTGTCTCTTCAGTGCCCAGGCGCTGATCTGTCGGCCGATGGTGCTACCGACCCGGTCGGCGGTTCTGGTGTGGATGCCGCCCCAGACGCGGGCGTTGACGACGTCACGGTCGTACTCGTGGGCGTACCGGTAGTGCCGGGGCGCCGAGCTGCCCCTGGAGGTGACGTGGAGGTCGACGCGGGAGGTGCCGAAGAGCTCGGTCAGAGTGCGCATCAGCGCACCGCCCATGGTGGCGTGGCCGCTGAGGTAGTCGGGGTGCGCGGGAGTGGTGAGCAGCGGTTCCCAGTGCCGGTCGGCCCGGGTCATGGGGTTGCGGTCGGTGTGCGCCAGCCGGATGGCGGTGACGGGTCGCCAGGTCGCGTAGTGGAGTTTGGCGTCCCAGGCGGCGATGACGGCGTCCGCCTGGGTGGTGTTCGCCGCGGCGTACAGACGCGCGGTATCGGCGGTGTCCAGGCCGTGCCGGGCGGCACGGTCGCCCAGGGCCTCCTGCAGATCGACGGTGGCGAAGAACCGCGCGATGTCGGTCTGTTCGGGTGTCCTGAGCGAGCTGGTCCGCCCGCCGTAGGCCTTGAGCTCGTTGAGGTCCTTCGCGTAGCGCGTGGAGGTGAGTGCGGGCGGTTGGCCGGGCCGGAACTGGTCAGGGGAGTCCAGCAGCATCGGCCGGACCTTGGCGACCCAGGCGGTGGCGAACGGTTCGTGTCCGGGAGGGGTCGGCCTCCAGACGCCGGGGCGTGGCCGCACGGGAAAGCCCACCGACGCGCCCAGGCCGTCGCCGTGGCGCAGACGGATGATGTGCGCGGCGGCGCGCTTGCCGAACGCCACCCCGTCGTCCTCGGGCCTGCCGTCGGGGATCCTGGCCAGGGAATGCGCGAGGGCGGCGTCCAGCCGAAGGCCCGCCCGCGGGAAGTAGTGGCTCAGCAGATGGTGCGCCGCCGATGCGGCCGCAGCCTCGGAAGAGGCCGTCCGGGGAGCCCGCGCCCGCCATTTGTACGGGGTGTAGCGGCCCTCGATTCCGACCACCGCGTTGTAGACGGCAGTCGAGACGTGGGCGTCCCAGATCAGCGCCTCGGGCGGGGTGGGCCGGGCCTCCGCGGAGATCGTGGACGCCGCCGTACGCATCCACTCGATCACGACCGACGGTCCGGCGGGCGAATTCGGCTTCGCCCCCGTTGCCCGGCCCGTCCGTTCCGCCTCGGCGGCGGCGTGCGGACTTGCCGGCGCAAGCATGAGCAAGCCGCAGGTCAGGCCCGCGATCACCGTTCGTGTCCCGAACCCGGTTCGCCGATTCCGCACGTGGACTCCTCCCAGCCGATGCCGCGTCGGAGAGGAGCATGACGGCCAGGGACGTCCGGCGGCGCGGGTTCGGCGGCAGGTTGACCCGTCCGAGCGACGGCTGCCACACGTACGGCCTGCCCGGGCTGGACTGGACTGGACCGCCCAGTGAGGCCCACGTCATGGTCGTGTGCTCTTCAGTCGGGTGCCCGCACGCCCCTAGTGTTGCCGCCGGACGTTGTGGCCGGACCGCCCGCCGCATGCCTCACGAGTGCGAGGGCCGGACTCCGCGTGGCAGGGCAGGGGCGTCGCCGACACGATGGTGTAGGTCACCGGCAGGCTGAAGGGATCGGACATGTTCCGCAAGGTGCTGGTCGCCAACCGGGGTGAGATCGCCATTCGCGCGTTCCGTGCCGGCTATGAGCTGGGTGCGCGAACGGTCGCGGTCTTTCCCCACGAGGACCGCAACTCGCTGCACCGCATGAAAGCCGACGAGGCCTACGAGATCGGCGAGCCGGGTCACCCGGTGCGGGCCTACCTGTCCGTGGAGGAAATCGTCCGGGCGGCCCGCCTGGCCGGCGCGGACGCGGTCTATCCCGGCTACGGCTTCCTGTCGGAGAACCCCGACCTCGCACGCGCGTGCGAGGAGGCGGGCATCACGTTCGTCGGCCCCGGCGCCCAGGTACTGGAACTGACCGGGAACAAGGCGCGTGCCGTGGCCGCCGCCCGCGCGGCCGGTGTGCCGGTGCTCGGCTCCTCCGAGCCCTCCAGCGACGTGGACGAACTGGTCCGCGCCGCCGAGGACATCGGGTTCCCCCTGTTCGTCAAGGCCGTGGCCGGCGGCGGTGGGCGCGGTATGCGCCGGGTGGACAACCCGGCGATGCTGCGCGAGTCCATCGACGCGGCGGCGCGCGAGGCCGCGTCCGCGTTCGGGGACCCCACCGTCTTCCTCGAGAAGGCCGTGATCGAACCCCGGCACATCGAGGTGCAGATCCTCGCCGACGGGCAGGGCAACGTCATCCACCTCTTCGAACGCGACTGCTCGCTGCAGCGCCGCCACCAGAAGGTGATCGAGCTGGCGCCCGCGCCGAACCTCGACCCGGACCTGAGGGAGCGGATGTGCGCCGACGCGGTGCGGTTCGCCGAGCAGATCGGCTACCGCAACGCGGGGACCGTGGAGTTCCTGCTCGACCGGGACGGCAACCACGTCTTCATCGAGATGAACCCGCGCATCCAGGTCGAGCACACGGTGACCGAGGAGGTCACCGACGTCGACCTCGTACAGGCGCAGCTGCGGATCGCCGCGGGGGAGACGCTGGCCGACCTCGGGCTCTCGCAGGAGTCCGTGGTGCTGCGCGGCGCCGCCCTGCAGTGCCGGATCACCACCGAGGACCCCGCGAACGGCTTCCGCCCGGACACCGGCAGGATCAGCGCCTACCGCTCACCGGGCGGCTCGGGCATCCGCCTCGACGGCGGTACCACCCACGCCGGTACGGAGATCAGCGCGCACTTCGACTCGATGCTGGTCAAACTGACCTGCCGGGGCCGGGACTTCACGACCGCGGTCGGCCGCGCCCGGCGCGCCGTGGCCGAGTTCCGTATCCGTGGCGTTGCCACGAACATCCCGTTCCTGCAGGCCGTGCTGGACGACCCGGCGTTCCAGGCCGGGCAGGTCACCACGTCGTTCATCGAACAACGGCCCCATCTGCTCACCGCACGCCACTCCGCCGACCGTGGCACCAAACTGCTCACCTACCTGGCCGACGTCACGGTGAACCGGCCGCACGGTGAGCGGCCCGAGCTGATCGACCCCACCACCAAACTGCCGCGGATCAGCTCCACCGAGCCGCCCGCGGGCTCGAAGCAGCAGCTCACCGCACTCGGCCCGGAGGGCTTCGCACGCCGGCTGCGCGAGTCGCCGACGATCGGTGTCACCGACACCACGTTCCGGGACGCCCATCAGTCGCTGCTCGCCACCCGGGTGCGTACCAAGGACCTGCTCGCCGTCGCCCCCGTGGTGGCGCGGACGTTGCCGCAACTGCTGTCCCTGGAGTGCTGGGGCGGCGCCACGTACGACGTCGCGCTGCGTTTTCTCGCCGAGGACCCATGGGAGCGGCTGGCCGCGCTGCGCGAGGCCGTGCCGAACATCTGCCTGCAGATGCTGCTGCGGGGCCGCAACACCGTGGGCTACACGCCCTATCCGACCGAGGTGACCGACGCGTTCGTACAGGAGGCCGCGGCCACCGGCATCGACATCTTCCGGATCTTCGACGCGCTGAACGACGTGGGGCAGATGCGGCCCGCCATCGACGCCGTACGCGAGACCGGAACGGCAGTCGCCGAGGTCGCCCTGTGCTACACGGCCGACCTCTCCGACCCCGCCGAGCGCCTGTACACCCTGGACTACTACCTCCGGCTGGCCGAGCAGATCGTGGACGCGGGCGCCCACGTCCTGGCCGTCAAGGACATGGCCGGGCTGCTGCGCGCCCCGGCCGCCGCGACGCTCGTATCCGCGCTGCGCCGTGAGTTCGACCTGCCGGTGCATCTGCACACCCACGACACCGCCGGCGGACAGCTCGCCACCTACCTCGCGGCGATCCAGGCGGGCGCGGACGCGGTGGACGGCGCGGTGGCGTCCATGGCGGGTACCACTTCGCAGCCGTCGCTGTCGGCGATCGTGGCCGCCACCGACCACTCCGAGCGTCCCACGGAGCTGGACCTGCTGGCCGTCGGGGACCTGGAACCGTACTGGGAGAGCGTCCGCAAGATCTACGCGCCCTTCGAGGCGGGTCTCGCCTCGCCGACCGGGCGCGTCTACCACCACGAGATCCCCGGCGGACAGCTCTCCAACCTGCGGTCCCAGGCGATCGCGCTGGGTCTCGGCGACCGCTTCGAGGACATCGAGGCGATGTACGCGGCCGCCGACAGGATGCTCGGCCGCCTGGTCAAGGTCACCCCGTCGTCGAAGGTGGTCGGCGACCTCGCCCTGCATCTGGTCGGCGCGGGCGTGCCGCCCGACGACTTCGAGGCGGCGCCGAACTCGTACGACATCCCGGACTCCGTCGTCGGCTTCCTGCGCGGGGAACTGGGCACCCCGCCGGGCGGCTGGCCCGAGCCCTTCCGCAGCAAGGCACTTCAGGGCCGCGCCGACCCCAAGCCCGCGCAGGAACTCACCGCGGAGGACCGCACCGGCCTGGACAAGGACCGGCGCGGGACGCTCAACCGGCTGCTGTTTCCCGGCCCGACGCGCGACTACGAGACACACCGTCAGAACTTCGGCGACACCAGCGTGCTGGACAGCAAGGACTTCTTCTACGGGCTGCGCCCCGGGAAGGAGTACGCCGTCGACCTCGAACCCGGCGTCCGGCTCCTCATCGAACTGGAGGCCATCGGCGAGGCCGACGAACGCGGTATGCGTACCGTGATGTCCGCCCTGAACGGCCAGCTGCGGCCGATCCAGGTACGCGACACCGCGGCGGCCTCCGACGTACCGGTCACCGAGAAGGCCGACCGGTCCAACGCCGGGCATGTCGCCGCGCCCTTCGCCGGAGTCGTGACCCTCTCGGTCGCCGAGGGCGACGACGTCGAGGCCGGTGTCACGGTGGCCACCATCGAGGCGATGAAGATGGAGGCCGCGATCACCGCCCCGAAGTCGGGGAAGGTGTCCCGACTGGCCATCAACCGGATTCAGCAGGTGGAGGGCGGCGATCTCCTCGTCGAGATCGGCTGAGCCGGTCCCTGCCGGGCCTGTGGGGTGACGAGGGATCGCTCCTGCCTCCTGCGAGCCGGACCTCGCAGGAGGCAGGAGCGGGGCGGGTCAGCAGGTGGAGTTGGTCATGGTCCGGTTGTTGCCGCTGCGGGCGAACGGGTTGGCCGCAGTCGAACGTGAAGGTTTTACCGACAGTAATCACCCGTTTCGTCCGCGGATTTGCCTGGTCGGCCTTTTGGATCAATCGAAACATTCGACTATTTGATGCTGCGCCGTGGTTGATGACTCAACAAGGCGTGTGGCAAGGTCATTTCCTGCTGTCGGGCGTGCTGCGTCGTTCCGCGTGCCCGGTTTCCCCCAGTATTCGAGCGGAGTCCGCGTGGCCATACCTCGCGCCGTGGCGAGGACGAACAGTGTCCCCGCTGACCTCAGGCCCATCGCTGCGCCGAGCGGCATGACCGCGGCAACATCCGGCGGAGCCGGTGCAGTTCCGCTCATTCGGTGCGATCGATGACGGAAGCTCACTGAATTCCGCTGTCCGCCTCTGCGTGCACAACTCCGGCAATTCATCGACGAATCAGGCAAGTATCAGGCAGAGAGCCATCGCCCGAGCCTGCGGGCCGTCGGACCGCCCCTTCCCTTTTTGTTTCACCGCTGACTGAAAGCACCCCCTACTCCGTGACCATCTCCCTCCACGAGGGCCGCCCGGCCGGTCGGCACGCCGCCATTCCGCCAGGCAGCCTGCTCCGCCGGGTCTACGCACCGCGGGTCTTCGACGCACTCGCCTTCTCCATGTGCACGTACGCCATGCCACTCCTGGTGCTGGCCACGACCAACTCCGCGTCCCTGACCGGCCTGGCCTTCGCGCTGGAGTGGATTCCGCGGGTGGCGGCCTTCGGCCTGGCCGGTGACCTGGTGGACCGGCGCGGGGCCGCGATCGTGTTCTTCTTCGCCTCCATGGCGCGGGCGCTGCTGGTGGTGGCCGGGGCCGCCGCGCTGATCGTGCTGCCGCGAGGGACGGCCGAAACGGTCACCGTGATGGCGCTGGCCGCCGGAACGGGAGCACTGACACAGTTCAGCTTCATCGCGAACGAGGCCGTGGGCGCGATCGTCAGCCGCCGCACGCAGACCCAGGCGCACAAGGTCCAGGCCGTTCTGATCGGTATCGACCAGACGGCCACCCTGATCGGACCCGTGCTGGGAGGTGTGCTGCTGCTGGGCGGGCCGACCCGAATGCTCGCGGTCCTGAGCGCGCTGTCCTTCTTCGCGGCCCTCCTCGCCCTGCAAACCCCGCCGACCCCACTGCGTTCCTCGCCGCGCGACGGCGCAAAGCCGGAGGCCGGGCTCAAGTCGGGCTGGCACACGCTGCGTTCGCTCCCCACCCTGAGCGGGCTTGTGGCCGGGCTGGCCGTCTCCAACCTCGCACTCGGACTGCTCCAGGCCGCCAGCCCGATCATCGTGGTCGAACGCTTCGGGCTGTCCACCGCGGCCGTCGGCACCCTCTGGTCGGCGGCCGCGGCATCCACCCTCCTCGCGATCGCGGTGTGCAGGTTCGCGCTCAACCGGCTCGGGCTGTGGGGAGTCGGCGTGGTCTGTTCCACCCTTGCGGCCGCGGCCTGTCTCGCACTCGCCCATGCGCCCAGCTACCTCACCTTCGTCCTGCTCATGGCGCTCTTCATGGCCGGCGACGGCGGACTGACCGTCGTCCTGCGCACCCTGCGCTCACTCCTCATACCGCCGGCCCTCTTCGGCAACACGCTGTCCGTGACCATCCTGCTTCTGCTGCTGCCGTTCCCGGTCGCGGGGATCGTGGTCGCCCTCACGCCGTCGGCGGCGCTCGGTCACGCCATCGCGGTGTGCGCCGCGTTGCAGGCGGTTGCCCTCGGCTTCGCCTTCCTGCGGCTGCGTACCGATCCGGTCCTGCGCGCTCCCGGCAACCCCGCCCAGGCAACGGGCTGATGGCGAAGCCGCCCCTCTGGGGCAGGAGCGAGGTACGCACACGGTGGGGGATTCAAGGGTCGTGAAGCGTCTCCATCCTGTCCACGGCGACAAGTCCCGCCCCCCTCCGGCCGGTTGGGCTACCGTGCGGTAGGGTTCCTCACCGTTTCGTAGTCACCGACGGATCATGCGCCGGTACGGGGAGTGGCGGAGGGCGGCAAGACGATGAACACCCACCTGGGCGACGGCGGATTCGCGGATCTGGACGGCACGCGGTTGGAGGCGATGACCTGCGAACCGCTGCTGACCCGGGACTACGAGACGCGGCCCTCACTCGTCTACGAGCGGCTGAGGCAGCGGCACGGCCCGGTCGCGCCGGTCGACCTGCTCGGGGTGCCGGCCTGGCTGGTACTGGGTTACCGCGAGGCGCTCGAGGTACTGCAGGACGACGACCGGTGGCCCAAGGGGCTGGAGAACTGGCGGGCCCGCTCCGAGGGCGAAGTACCGGCGGACTGGCCACTGGGGCCGTCCCTGGAGGTCAACCACATCCTGATCCAGGGCGGTTCGGGGCATGGGCCGTTACGCAAGGCGTGGGAGGTGGCCCTCAAGCCGTTCCAGGACCCCCGCCACCCCCAGGCGAAGCGGCTGAAGGCCGCCGTCACCGCCTACGCCGACGACCTGATCACCCTCGTGGGAGAGGGCGGCGGCACGGGCGTCGCGGACCTGTCCGCGCAGTTCTCCCGGCCGCTGCCGCTGATGGTGGCCAGCCATCTGCTCGGCTTCCCCGGCTCGCAGGGTGACGACGCCCTCATGGACATGTGGCGGGTGCTCGACGCGGGTCCGGACGCGGAACCCGCCCTGGAACGGCTGCTGGTGACACTGGCGGACCTGGCGCGGTCGAAGATGGAGAAGCCGGGCGACGACTTCCCCTCGTACCTGGTGGCCGCGCACCCGAACCTCTCGCTCGACCAGCTGGCCCGTGAGCTGTTCATGCTGCTCGGCATGACCTCCGACCACGTCGGCATCCTGATCTCCAACACCGTGGTCGAGGTCATCTCGGGCGAGGACGGCGTACGTTCCAGCCTGTCCGCGGGCATGCTCAGGGAGACCATGAACCGGGTGGTCATGCGCAAGCCGCCGCTGGTGAACTTCGTGCCGCGGTTCGCGGCCGAGGACACCGAGCTCGGGAGCTACACGATCCGTGCCGGCGACCCGGTATGGGTCTCCTCCGCCGCCGCGCACGCGGACCCCGTCTTCGCCGACCACGTGGCGTCCAACTCCACGATCAGCACCCGGGCGCACCTGTCCTGGGGGGCGGGGCGCCGCCAGTGCCCGGACCCGGCACGCGAGCTCGCCTCGACGGTCGCGGCAGTGGGCGTGGGCCGGCTGTTCGAACGGTTCTCCCACCTGGACCTGGCGCTGCCGGCCGACCAACTGCCGTGGCGCTCTTCCCCGTTCATGCGCGGACTGCGCTCGCTGCCCGTACGGTACGAACTCTCGCCCGTGCCCGAACCGCCGACGGCGCACGCTCCTGGACCGCAGACCCCCGGGCCGGTGGTGCCGGACCAGTCCGTCCGTCAGCGCTCATCGCTGTGGCGTTACCTGACGGGCCTGATCCGCTCCGGCCGCTGACCCCCGCAAGCGGTGGACGGGGCAACCGGATGCCGGCAGGACCGGTTGTCCCCGCCCACCGCCACTCGGTCAGACCACCGGCGCCGGATAGGTCGGGTACTCCACCCCGGACACGTACTGGACGACCCGGATGACCTGGCAGGAGTAGCCGAACTCGTTGTCGTACCACAGGTAGAGGATCGCGTTGTCGCCGTCGACCTTGGTGGCGCCGGCGTCGACGATCGAGGCGTGGCGCGAGCCGATGAAGTCGCTGGAGACCGCGTCCGGGGCGGTGGTGAAGTCGATCTGGCGCTTGAGCGGCGAGGTCAGCGACACGTTGCGGAGGTAGTCCAGGACTTCCTCGCGGTTCGTCTCGCGCCCGAGACGCAGGCTGAGGATCGCGATCGAGACGTCCGGGACCGGGACGCGGATCGAGCTGCCGGTGATCGGCGCCTTGAGGTCGGGCAGTGCCTTGGCGACGGCGGAGGCGGCGCCCGTCTCGGTGATGACCATGTTGAGCGGCGCGGAGCGGCCCCGGCGGTCGGAGCTGTGGTAGTTGTCCAGCAGATTCTGGTCGTTGGTGAACGAGTGGACGGTCTCCACGTGGCCGCGCAGCACGCCGTACTCGTCCGCCATAGCCTTGAGCGGCGGGACGATCGCATTGGTGGTGCAGGAGGCACAGGACAGGATCTGCTCGTCCGGCTTGATCATGTCGTGGTTGACGCCGTGCACGATGTTGGGGACGTCGCCCTTGCCCGGCGCGGTCAGGACCACCTTGTCGATGCCGGGGCCGAGGTGCTGCGACAGGCCCTCGCGGTCGCGCCACTTACCGGTGTTGTCGATGAGGATGGCGTCCTTGATGCCGTACGCTGTGTAGTGGACCTCCGACGGGTCGTTGGCGTGGATCACCTTGATCTCGTTGCCGTTGGCGATGATCGTGCTGTTCGCCTCGTCCACCGTGATCGTGCCCTGGAACTGACCGTGGATGGAGTCGCGGCGCAGCAGCGAGGCACGTTTGACGAGATCGTCGGCGGCCCGGCCGCCGCCTCGGCGGACGACGATGGCGCGCAGCCGCAGACCGTTGCCCGAGCCGGCCTTCTCGATGAGCAGGCGGGCGACGAGGCGGCCGATACGGCCGAACCCGTAGAGGACGACGTCACGCGGCTCGCGGCGCTCGATCCCGTTCGCCCCGGTGGCGCCGGCGACGGACTCGGCGGTGAACTCCTCCACCGAGAGACCGCGGTCGTCGCTCCGGTACATCGCGGCGAGCATGCCGAGGTCGATCTGGGACGGGCCGAGGTCGAGCGTGGTGAGGGCCCGCAGGAACGGGAGCGTCTCGGTGACCGAGAGCTCCTCGCCGGCTATCTGCCGGGCGAATCGATGGGTCTTGAGGATGCTGACCACTGACTTGTTCACCAAGGAGCGGCTGTGCAGCAGGACCGTTACGTCCCGCTCTCGGTGGAGCTTCCCGATGATCGGGATCATCGACTCCGCGATCTCCTCGCGGTTCTTCCAGTTGGTGAACGAGTCGTCGTTGACAGTCACAGATTTATCTTTCGAGCTAGGCGGCGCTCATATGCTAACCCCCGGCTGTTCTGGTCATTCGAACGGTTCCCCTCTGGGGCGGGGTCTTGTCCGGGCGGAGGTGGCTCTGCTTGCTTCGATGCTCGCCCGTGACTGTTGAGGGCTACGTGTGCATCGGGCGCGCCGTGCGGTCGGGCTGCGCCGCGAGGAACTCGCCGACCTGGCCGGTGTGCCGGTCGACCATGTGCTGAACCTCGGCCCACGGCCGGTCGGTGGTCAGCGGTCGGCGGCGACGGTGACCTCTGTGGGCGGCGTGTCGCGCAGGCCGAGGCGCAGATGCTCGACGTGGAAGAGGGCCTGCTCGAGGAGTTCGGCGACGTGGTTGTCGTACAGCGCGTAGATCACTGAGCGGCCGCGGCGTTCGCCGGTGACCAGGCCGAGGTTGCGCAGCAGCCGCAGTTGGTGGGAGCAGGCCGACTGTTCCATACCTACCGCGTCGGCGAGTTCGGTTGCCGCGCAGGGACCCTCTTGGAGCCGGGTCAGGATCCGCAGTCGGGACGGGGTCGCGAGGGCCTGGAGTGTGGCGGCGACATCGCCCGCACCGACGGCTTCGAGGCGCTCGCGAGCGGTGGCGGTGGTCGTGGTGTCAGCTCCGTGGCCCATGGGCTCATTCTACGGAGATGAAGGCATGAATGAGTCTTCATGTGTTCCTGTATGGTGGACGGGGAGCTCAGGCATCGCCTTGTGCCGGTGCGTCCGCCTGCCCGCCTGCGCTTCTGTCCGCACGTCGTCGCGCGAAGTCCTCGCGTACGTCCCTGTGAAGGATCACCGCCCTCATGACGTCCACCATCGCCCCGCCCTCCGCCGACCGGGCCGCCTGTGCCCGCGACGGGGGCCCGCCCCGGCGGCGTACGCGCGTCTTCGCCCTGCCCGAGGCGCGCTGGGCCACCGCGGCCACCGTCCTCTTCCTGCTCGCCCTGCCCCTGCAACTGGCCGGAGCCCCGGCCTGGGCCTGGGGTCCGCTGTACGGCCTTGCGTACGCCACCGGCGGATGGGAACCCGGCTGGGAGGGTTTGAAGGCGCTCAAGGACAAGACCCTCGACGTCGACCTGCTGATGATCGTCGCCGCACTCGGGGCGGCCTCCATCGGCCAGGTGATGGACGGCGCCCTGCTGGTCGTCATCTTCGCCACGTCCGGAGCACTGGAGGCGCTGGCCACGGCACGTACCGCCGATTCGGTACGGGGTCTGCTGGACCTGGCGCCCGCCACCGCCGTGAAGCTGACGGACGACGGCGGTGAACAGCCGGTCGCTGTTGAGGAGTTGGCGGTCGGCGACACGATTCTCGTACGTCCCGGGGAGCGCGTCGGCGCCGACGGGCGCGTCCTGGACGGGGCCAGTGACGTCGACCAGGCCACCGTCACCGGTGAACCGCTGCCGGTGACGAAGGAGCCGGGCGACGAGGTGTTCGCGGGCACCCTCAACGGCACCGGCGCCCTGCGGGTCCGCGTCGAGCGCGACGCGTCCGACTCGGTGATCGCGCGCATCGTGCGGATGGTGGAGGAGGCGTCCGAGACCAAGGCACCCACCCAGCTGTTCATCGAGAAGGTCGAGCAGCGCTACTCGCTCGGCATGGTCGCGGCGACGCTCGCGGTGTTCTTCGTGCCGCTCGCCTTCGGCGTCGAGCTGACCGACGCGCTGCTGCGCGCCATGACCTTCATGATCGTGGCCTCCCCGTGCGCGGTGGTCCTGGCGACCATGCCACCGCTGCTGTCCGCGATCGCCAACGCCGGGCGGCACGGCGTGCTGGTGAAGTCGGCCGTGGTGATGGAACGGCTCGGACAGGTCGACGCCGTCGCGCTCGACAAGACCGGCACACTGACCGAGGGCACCCCCCGGGTCACGGACATCCGGCCGATGGCCCATTCCCCGTACGGCGAAGGCGAGTTGCTCGCCCTGGCAGCGGCCGCCGAGCACCCCAGCGAGCACCCGCTGGCCCGTGCGATCGTCGACGCGGCCCGCGAACGCGGCCTCGACCTGCCACAGGCCCGGGACTTCACGTCGGCACCCGGCGTCGGAGTGAAGGCCGTGATCGACGGCCGTACGGTCGAGGTGGGCGCCCCCTCCCGTCTCGTCCCGGGCTCCGGCCATCCGGCGTCCGCCGTCGCCGAAGGGCTTGAGGAGTCCGGCCGTACCGCTGTCCTGGTCCTCGTCGACGGTGCCCCCGCCGGGGTTCTCGGCCTCGCCGACCGGCTGCGCCCGGACGCGGCGGACACCGTCAAGTCCCTTGCCGCGCTGACCGGTTCCGGACCCGTGCTGCTGACCGGCGACAACCCGCGGGCCGCCGCCCGGCTGGCCGCCGAGGCCGGGATCGACGACGTACGGGCCGGCCTGCTGCCGCAGGACAAGGTGAGCGCGGTCAAGGCGATGGAGGACGCGGGCCGCAAGGTCCTGGTGGTCGGCGACGGGGTCAACGACGCCCCGGCGCTGGCTGCCGCGCACACCGGCATCGCCATGGGGCGGGCGGGCTCCGACCTCGCTCTGGAGACCGCCGACGCGGTGATCGTCCGCGACGAGCTCGCCACCGTTCCCACCACGATCGCGCTCTCCCGCCGGGCCCGGCGGCTGGTCGTTCAGAACCTCGTCATCGCCGGGGTGTTCATCACTGGTCTCGTCATCTGGGACCTGGCCGGCACGCTGCCGCTGCCGCTCGGCGTGCTCGGCCACGAGGGCTCCACCGTCATCGTCGGCCTCAACGGCCTGCGCCTGCTGCGTGAGACGGCCTGGCAGCGGTCCGCGGCCGAGGGCACCCTGTGAGCCGCCGCCGTACCCGGCCGACGGCCCCCGCTGCGCCCGGAGCGTCCTCGGCCCGCTGTACGGTCACCGTCTGCCGGGGCTGCTGCTGCGGCACACCGAAGGTCCCCGTCCTGGACCACGCCGCCCAACTGGCCGGGCTCAAGGCCGAGTTGGGGCAAGTTGCTCACGTGCGGGCGGTGAACTGCCTGGACGCATGCGAACAGGCCAATGTCATCGTCATACAGCCCTCGTCCGCCGGTCGTGCCGCGGGCGGGCGGCCCGTATGGCTCGGCCTGGTCAACGACCCGGACGCCAGTGCCGACATCACCGCCTGGGTGCGTGCCGGGGGACCGGGCCTCGCCGAACCGCCCGACATCCTCGACCTGTACGCCTTCCAGCCCTCCCGGCGCGTACGGGGCACCCTTGGCGACTGATGGCGACTGCACGCGCGCTGTCGGCGGGCCTCGATGATAGGGTTTTTGACGTTCGTATCCGATCTGGGTCGAGGAAGACGGGGAGGTGAGGTTGATGACCGCGCTCAAGGCCACTGCTGTGCGCAGCGCCCGGACCATCCTCACGTCCCGGGCGACGGTCTGACCTCATCCTGACCCGCCTCCGCCGGAGCGTGAGCTCGCGGGGCGACTCCTGATACGAACACCACCATGAAACGGATCTGTATCCCGTCATGAGCATTCGCACTCACTGGATCACGCGTGCCGAGACCGGCGCCGACATCCCCGCCGTCCGCGAGATCAACCTGGCGGCCTTCGAGACTCCGCTGGAAGCCGACATCGTCAACGCCCTGCGTACCGACGCCGCCTGGATCGAAGACCTGTCGATCGTGGCCACCGACCAGAACGGCCAGGCTGTCGGCTACGCACTGCTGACTCGCTGTCACATCGATGACACCCCGGCCCTGTGTCTGGGCCCTGTCGCCGTACTTCCCGAGCACCAGAAGACCGGCGCCGGATCCGCGGCCGTCCGTGCCGCACTCAAGGCCGCCAAGGACATGGGCGAGCACTTCGTCACCGTCCTCGGGCACCCGACCTACTACCCGCGGTTCGGCTTCACCCGCGCATCCACCCACGGCATCAGCCTCACCATCGACGTCCCGGACGAGGTCATGATGGCCCTCACCCTCGACGCCGACCACCCGCTGCCCAGTGGCACCGTCCACTACCCAGCACCATTCGGCATCTAGCAGAACCTGCCGTGCGGGAGCACCACACTCCGGCTCCCGCACGGCTCCGCCGCCGACGTTCTCCGTTCACCCCACCCGACGCGTGCCGGCCGGAGTGGGGCCAGGTGCTCAGCCTCACGCGGCCTGTCGGGACGGGAAAGTGATCAGCTGTTGAGCAGAGGATGGCCTGGTCGGCGCTCATGGGCGGGACACAGAGTGGAAGCCGTACCGACCTTCTGCCCGCATGCCTTCGGCAGGGGTGGCAGACATTGAGCCCGCGCCCAAGGAGCACCATGACCACCGTGCCGTCAGATTCCTCCGCCACCGCAGTTGAGCGGTCCCTGGGAGTGGCCGAACATTTCATGTGGCTGATGAACCAGCACCGGCCCAACCACTCGGCCGTGGCCGTCGAGATCAGGGGCCACATCGAGGTGGACCAGTGGCGCACGGCGCTGCGGGGGCTTCAGTGTCGCCATCCCCTTCTGGCGGCTCGCATCCACGACAGGACCGGCACGCCGCTGCTCTCCTTGGGCCACTCGGAGCCGATTCCGTTCCGGGTCGCGGACCCGGGGGAGGGCGACTGGCAGTCGGTACTCGCCACGGAAATGCGGACCGGAATCAACGTTGCCGGAGCGCCGCCCATCCGCGTCACCCTGCTGCACAGCTCTGAGCGGTGCGCCCTCGTGATCGTCGCGCATCACGCGGTGGTCGACGGGCTGTCCGAGACATATCTGGTACGGGATCTGGTGGCCTTGGTCAGCGGGGAGAGGCTTGCGGGTGAGCCAAGCTCTCGGCCGATCGACAGTTTCCTGCAGGAGGAGATCGCCACAGCGGCCGCGGAACTCCCCACGGACCAGGACTTTCCGGTCTCCGAGCGGCCTGGTGTCTACCGGGACACCCAGCCGGACTCGGCTCCCGCCGTCTTCTGCGCCACCCTTGACGAGGAGCGGACAAGGGCGCTGCGAGCACGCGCGCGGGCGGAGGGGACCACGGTCCACGGCGCTGTCGCCGCGGCCGTGCTGCACGCGGCGGCCGAGCTCAACCACGACTGGTCAGCCGTTCCCCTCCGGGTGCATACGCCTATCAGCCTGCGCGGACAGATGCCGGTGTCGGCTGAGGAAGTGGGCAACATCCTCGCCCCGGCCACCACGGAACAGCCGGGCAAGTGGGGTGACTTCTGGGCGGCGGCCCGGGCCTTCACCGACGGTCTCGCGCCCTACCGCGAGAACACCGCACTCTTCGGATCACTGGCTCTGTGGACGGGCATCCTCCAAGGGAATCCCTCACCCACCGACATGGCCGCCATGCTCGCTGCCGCGGCCCCCCACGAAGTGCTGCTCACCAACCTCGGGGTGCTTCCCATCCCCGCCTCATACGGTGCACTGACCATCGAAGCTCTGTGGGGCCCCTCGGTGTTCTTCGGATTCGAAGGCGAGCAGACCGTCGGCCTCAGCACGCTCGACGGCACACTGCGCCTGCTGCACACCAGCTTCACCCCCGTTACGGGTCTGTTGGAGCTGGCGCGGGAACACCTGCTCTCAGCCGTCGAGGAGCAAACGCGGGCGTGAAGCCGGGGCGCCGCACCAGCCCGCTGCCTACTGCGGCTTGGTCGCGATCTGGATCAGGTTGCCGCAGGTGTCGTCGAAGACGGCGGTCGTGACGGGGCCCATCTCCAGGGGCTCCTGGGTGAAGCGGACGCCGAGTCCGTGCAGGCGCCGGTACTCCGCCTGCACGTCGTCGACGGCGAACTGGGCCAGCGGGATGCCGTCCTGGACGAGCGTGTCGCGGTAGGTCTTGACGGCCGGGTGGCCGGCGGGCTCGAGGAGGAGTTCGGTGCCGTCGGGTTCGTCGGGCGAGACGACGGTCAGCCACCGGTCCTGCTCGCCCACCGGGACGTCGTGCTTCTTCACGAAGCCGAGGATCTCGGTGTAGAAGCGTTCGGCCTCGGCCTGGTCGTCGACGAAGACGCTGGTCAGATGGATCTTCATGGGGTGCTCTCCTCTGGTTCGGACGGGTCGGGCACGAGCCATCGCTCGGCGATCTGCCGCAGCGGGGCCGTGTTCAGGTCGTGGAACTTGTAGCGGCCCTCCCGCCTGGTCTCGACGAGCCCGGCGGCCTCCAGCACGGCGAGGTGCTGGGACACCCCCTGGCGCGAGATGCCGAGTTGGTGCTTCATGCTCAGCCGGGAGCAGATCTCGAACAGTGTCTGTCCGGACCTCTCCGTGAGCTCGTCGAGGATGGTGCGGCGGGTGGGGTCGGCCAAGGCTTTGAAAAGGTCGGCGGCCACGACCACAGGATGGGCAAGTGCTCACTTGCCTGTCAAGGTGAGGTGCGCGGGCGCCGTGGGTTCGGGCAATGTGCGGAACAACAGCCAGCTCAGGGCGGGCATCAGGATCAGTGGTGCCAGGGCGGTACGCAACGAGGTCGCGTCGGCGACGCTGCCGATGAGCGGGACGACCAGGCCGCCGATGCTGACGGTCAGCCCGAGGGTGATACCGCCGGCAGTGCCGACACGCGTGGGCAGGTAGTCCTGGCCGAGGGTGACCTGCAGGGAGAAGGGGACGTACAGGCCGACGGACGTCAGCACCACGAACAAGTAGAACGCCGGGCCGGGTACGAACACGATTCCCGCGACGGCGGCGACCGTGACGAGGTACGACCAGCGGGCGACAGTGACCCGGTCCCAGCGGGTGGCCAGGCTGCCGCCCAGCACAGAGCCCGCCGCGCCGCCGAGATAGAGCAGGAACAGCGCCGCGGTGCCCGCTGCCGTACCGCCCCCCGGACGCTGCTGGGCGTAGAGCGAGATGAATGTGCCCAGGCCGATGAAGACGATGGACCGGCAGACCACGGCCAGCGACAGCTTCACGAACGAGGCCTTGTCGTCGGTGCCGGTCGCAGCCGCGGTGCCGAAGCCGCCGCGTCCTGTCTTTCCCAGCGTGCGCAGGACGGGCAGACACAGCACGCTGCCGGCGAGGGCCGGCACCGCGAGCAGCGGCGACAGGCGCAGACCGCCGGAGGCGACGACGGCGGTGACCATGAGCGGCGCGGCGGCGAAGCCGAGGTTGCCGCCGAGGGAGAACCAGCCCATCGCGGTGTGGCTGCCCTCGCTGACGAGCCGCGCAACGCGGGCGGACTCGGGATGGTAGGCGGCGACCCCGACACCCGACACCGCCACGAACGCCAGCGTCAGAGCATAGGAACCGCTCAGGCCGCTCAGGGCGATACCCAGTCCGCCGAGGACCGTACTCACCGGCAGGAGCCAGGGCATCGCCCAGCGGTCGGTGAGTACGCCGAACACCGGCTGTGCCACCGAGGACAGCAGAGAAGCGGCGAGCACAATGCCCGAGACCGCGGCGTAGCTGTACGCGCGCTCGGCGACGAAGAACGGGACGAGCGACGCGACAGCGCCTTGGTAGATGTCCACGCAGGCATGTCCGGCCGACAGCATGATGATCGATCTGTTCCTTCTTTTCCTTCTTTTCCTTGGCACATCGCCATGGTCATCGCCGGGCGGCCTGTCGCGCTTCCGATAAACTGACAACCAATGACGGAAATCCGCCACGAGCCCGTAGCGCCTACCCGCACCCAGTGGCTGGCGCCCGGAGCCGCCATAGACGCCCACCGCCACGACGACCACCAGATCGTCTACGCAGGACGGGGAGTGCTGGCCGTGACGACCGACGCGGGCTCGTGGATCGCACCGGGTACTCGCGCCATCTGGGTACCGGCCGGCACCGTGCATGCCCACCAGGCCCACG
This sequence comes from Streptomyces sp. NPDC050704, assembly GCF_040654355.1. NCBI lineage: Bacteria > Bacillati > Actinomycetota > Actinomycetes > Kitasatosporales > Streptomycetaceae > Streptomyces > Streptomyces sp. NPDC050704. The sequence goes on from NZ_JBFAHW010000050.1 coordinate 68,833, forward strand.
GCGAACTCGAACTGCACCTGGTCGGCCTTCCCGCGAGTGACAATCCGCTCGGCCTGGACGAGCCGACCGTGCTGGCCGTCGGACCCCTCCTTCGTGAACTGATCCTCGTCTACACGCGCACCCCGCACGACGACAGCCCCGAACGAGGGCGGCTGCGGGCCGTGTTGCTCGACCAGTTGAGGGCCTCACCCCAGCAGCCACTGCACCTGCCTACCCCCACCGCCCCTCAACTGAAGGCGGTGTGCGAGATCCTGCGTACGAATCCGGCCGACGGCCGCACCCTGGCCGCGCTGGGCAGGGAGATCGGTGCCGGCGACCGCACTCTCTCCCGCCTGTTCAAGGCCGACCTCGGGATGACCTTCCCGCAGTGGCGCACCCAACTGCGCTTGTACTACGCCTTGGTCCTGCTCGCCGAGAACACCCCGGTGACCGCCGTGGCGCACCTGTGCGGCTGGTCGTCCGCCAGCGCGTTCATCGATGTCTTCCGCCGTACCTTCGGACACACTCCGGGAACACATCAGCCCCGTCGGCGGACCGGGTGAGGGGCATGTCCCTGGCCCCGCCGTCACGACCACCCCCCAAAAAGACCAAGGGCTGGACCGAGTCGGCTTCCCGTCCCGGGGCCACTAGCATGTGGCTGGCCTGGAGGAGTCGATCACAGCGAGGAGCGGTACGTGCGGGACATCGCCGTGTTCAGTGGAAGCGCGCACCCCTCGTTGGCCGCCGAGGTCTGTGCTCATCTGGGTGTTCCACTCAGCCCGGTACGCGTCGCGCGCTTCGCGAACGACTGCCTGGAAGTCCAGTTGCAGGCCAACTGCCGCGAGCGCGACGTCTTCCTGATCCAGCCGTTGGTCAGGCCCGTGCAGGAGAACCTCGTGGAACTGCTGCTGATGTGCGACGCCGCGCGTGGGGCGTCGGCGGCCCGCATCACGGTGGTGATGCCGCACTATGCCTACGCCCGCTCGGACAAGAAGGACGCGCCGCGGATCTCCATCGGTGGGCGCCTGGTGGCCGACCTGATGGTGGCCTCCGGCGCCAGCCGTGTGCTGGCGATGACGCTGCATTCGCCGCAGGTGCACGGGTTCTTCTCCGTCCCGGTCGACCACCTGCACGCGCTGCGCGAACTCGCCGAACACTTCCGGGGCTACGACCTGTCCAGAACCACGGTCGTCTCCCCGGACCTGGGCAACGCCAAGGAGGCCGCGGCCTTCGCCCGCCTGCTGGGCGCGCAGGTGGCCGCGGGGGCCAAGCAGCGATTCGCCGATGACCGGGTCACCATCAGTTCCGTCATCGGAGAGATCGCCGGCCGCGACGTGATCGTCCTGGACGACGAGATCGCCAAGGGCAGTACCGTGCTGGAACTCCTGGACCGCCTGCGCGAGTTGGGGGCTCGCTCGATCCGCGTCGCCTGCACCCACGGGCTGTTCGCCGCCGGTGCGCTCAAGCGGCTGTCGGACCAGCCCGACGTGCTGGAGATCGTCTGCACGAACACCGTGCCCGTCCCGGCCGGGGACCACACCGACAAACTGCGGATCCTCTCGATCGCCCCGGCCCTGGCGGAGGCAGTCCGGCGTATCCACAACGGCGAATCGGTCAGCGCCCTCTTCGACGCGCCCTGACGGCGCCCGGCACGACCGCTGATGGCGGGGCCTGCGCGGCGGCTCCGGTCCGGCCGAGTACTGCCAGGGCGTGTACGGCGATGTTCGGAGGTCGGACTGTGGCCATGTGCCTGGGTCGACAGTCCCGCGAGCCGGGATGGACGGGCGGGGAGCGGGACGCCGGGGGACGTGTCAGTGTGGGGCGTGGGCGAGCACCGTGTCGATCTGCCCCATGGCCAGGCGCATGCCTTCTTCCATGCCCATGGCCGCCATCTTCTCCAGCTGCTCGGTGCTGGTGAAGGTCGTGACCGTCGTCATGCGCGAGCCGGTTCCGAGGACCTCGATGGTCACGACTGTGTGGGTCGGCTCCATGGTGGTGAGGGGTTCGCCGTCATCGCCGGCGAAACCGTCGTCGAACTCGAGCCGGTGCGGCGCTTCGATGGCGGTGATCGTCCACCACCCGCGTGCCTTGTCACCTTCCGGGCCGGTCATGAAGTAGCGGGACCCGCCCCCCACCACGAAGTCGTGCTGCTCGAAGGTGGCCGGCCAGGTGGGCGGACCCCACCAGCGCTCCAGCTGGCGCGGGTCTTCCCACACCTGCCATACGCGTTCGGGGCCGGCGTCGAAGTCAGCGACGAACGTCAGCGTCAACGCCTCAGGGTCCTTGTGCGAACTGATCACAGTCATGGGTCCGTCTTCCCTTCTTGGTCCTCGGCCAGGATCTGTTCGATGCGTGCCACGCGATGCCGCCAGAGTTCCTCGTACGCGTCGAGGAGACGGGCTGCCCGGCGGAGCGCCGCCATGTCGGCATGCACGATCTGCTCCCTTCCGCGCTTTCTCTTGGTAATCAGCGAGGCACGTTCGAGAACGGCCACGTGTTTCTGCACCGCTGCGAAGCTCATCGGGTAGTGCTGTGCGAGCGCCGACACGGACTCCTCCGTGCGGATGACCCGGGCGACGATGTCGCGGCGAGTCGCGTCCGCCAAGGCGTGGAAGATGCTGTCGGCGTCCGCCTCACTCAGTTCTCCTACAACCATGTGGTTGTACGTTAGTCGCGGTGTGCCACGAACGCAACCGCGTGCTCGGCGTTACGGTCGCCGAGGGTCACGGCACCCCTCAGTCGCAGGTGACTTCGTCGCGGGGTACGTAGCGGGTCCTGAAGGTCTCTCGCTTGACTTGCTTGCCGTCGGACTTGAAGACCCGGTCGACCGCGACGTTGAAGCCTTCGAGCGGGGTCTGGGGCAGGCAGTTCTTTTCGGCGCCCGGGCGGCTTCCCGGCTCTTTCACATCGGTGCGCGGGCCTGTGACCGCTTCGACCGCGTCGTATTTCTTGGTGCCGAGGAAGGTGACGGTGATGGAGGTGTCCGTGGCGGACGCCTGGATGTAGATGGCGTTGCCCGAGTCGTTGGCGAACCTCAGGTCCAGGCTGCCCCACACCACCGTTGCCTCTCGGCCTTCGGGGTAGCGCTCGATGTAGAACGAGTGCGCGCCGTACTCGAGCGGCTTGACGCCGGCGAAGAAGAGGGCGTTGAAGACCGTGGTGGCGACGGCGGAGACGCCGCCCCCGGCCGCCTTCTCGAACTGGTTGTTGTTGATGATGATGCCGTCCACGAAACCGTTGGCCTTGGTCCGCTCGCCCACGGTGCGGTTGAAGCTCCAGGTCCTGCCGGGCAGCACGAGTGACCCGTTGAGCAGTTCCGCGGCGCGGCCGATGTTCTTCGTGCGGTACGGGGCCGGCTCGAAGTTGACCGTGAAGGTGGACATCCTCTCCTTGATGCCCAGCGGGCCGACGGTGTCGCGGGTGAGCGTCGGTTGCACCTTTTTGGTGGCCACCGTGCCGGTGCGGGCCGTCCCCGTCCTGGTCAGCAGCGGCATGACCGCCTCCTTGATCGCCTTGGCGGTGGCCCGCTGCCCCGGTTTGCCGTCCGAGGCCACCACGACCCGCTCGCCGTCCAGGCGCAGTGTCGCCTCGACCTCCGTATCGGTCGTCCGCGCCAGGGGATCGGCCACCGCCGGATCGGCCCGCAGTCCCTGGCCGTCGAGCCGGGGCGTCAGCCGGTTCGACGTGTCCGGTTTCAGCGTGAGGTGCTTGCCGACGGTGGCCGGGCCGATCTCGATCCGCCGGTCACCGATGGTGAGCGTCACCGGCGCCGACATCGCCGGCACGGCGAACTCCTTCATGGCGCGGTTCACCTCTGCCGCGTCGATACGGGGCCGGCTCTGTCTCACGGGCAGCCGGACCGGGGCGCTTCGCAGACTGGGGTCGGCGGAACTCAGGGCCGCGAGTGAGCGGTCCATATCCAGCGACTGACCGCTCCGCGGCTGTACGCGCACCGCTTTGCCCGCGTGGAAGGTGACCGCGCCATCGTGGGCCTTACGGTCGTACGCCTTCGCCGTTCTGGCCAGTGCCTCGCGGGCCTTTGCCTCGTCCATGTCGCGCACCGGCTCGATGTCGCGCTCCTCGGAGGTGAACAAGCGGCCGATCACGGTCAGCGGGCCGGATCCGGACTGCGCGGCGCGGGCGACGGTCGCCTCGCTGTCCAGCCGGAGGCCGGCCGCACGCGTGTCGACGGTGGCGTCGCGGTCGCCGACGCGCACTTTCAGCGGCGACGCCCAGATCTCGCCCAGTACCTCGTCCAGCTTCTCCTCGGCCTGGGAGCGGCTCAGTCCTCCGATGTCCACGCCCCGCACCCGGGTGCCGTCAGGGACGTCCTCGCCGGACGCCAGCAGGCCCACCAGATACAGCCCGCCGAAACCGACACCGGCCGCTCCCACCGCAAGTGCGACGAGGCGTATTCGGCGACGACCGGTCGGCGTGGCGGCGGGTATGCCGAGGCGCTGAAAGCGATGCACTGAATCTCCTCGTCGATGGCCGTCGCGCCGCACAGGCATGCCTCACGCAATAGGTCGCCAATCACCTAATCGTAGTAAAACGCTCGCGATAGGTCTGTGAGCTGCGTCTCTGCACGCCCCCGGAGCCGGCCACCATCGCCCCGTGCGCAGAACCTCGCCCCGACGGACTGTCGGGTTTTGTCACGTGAGTATCTATATCTGCGGGCCGTGCTGGTTCACGGTGGTCCCTCGTATCCGAGTGGAGGGACCGGCATGAGGCGAAGACGATTCGTGGCAGGGACGGTCGGCGCATTTTCGGGGCCTGCGCCGCCACCTCCAGCTACCTCTGCACCGCCACATCGGGCTACGACGGCCCGACCGGCTGGGGCACACCACAAGGACTGACGGCCTTCACG
>NZ_JBFAHW010000051.1:0-73452 GCF_040654355.1 Streptomyces sp. NPDC050704
CCCTGAAGGGGCCTTGGCCCCTTCAGGGGCGCGGGGAACTGCGCGCTCAGCCCCCGCCGACCCGCACATCACACGTTCGGACAGGCCGCCAACGAGAAGGCTCAGCCACCAACCCCGGCGGCCGCGCTCGGCTGCCGGCTGAGCGCAGCGGCCGCGGCACCGACAAGCCCCGCGTCCGTACCCATCTGCGCGGGCACCACGGTGAGCCGCCGCACGAACGACAGCGTCGCGTAGTGGCGCAGGGCGGCGCGCAGCGGCGCGAACAGGACGTCACCGGCCTTGCCCACTCCCCCGCCGATGACCACGATGTCGATCTCCACCAGGGTCGCGGTCGCCGCGATGCCGGCGGCCAGGGCCCGGGCGGCGCGCTCGAAGGAGGCCACCGCGACGGGGTCGCCGGCGCGCGCGGCGGCGGCCACGGCGGCCGCGGACGTGTCGCCCTCGGGGCCGGGCCGCCAGCCGCCCTCGACGGCCCGGCGCGCGATGTTCGGGCCGCTCGCGATGCGCTCGACGCAGCCGCGGGAGCCGCACGGGCAGGGGTCACCGTCGAGATCCACGCTGATGTGACCGATGTGACCGGCGTTGCCCGTGGGTCCGGGGTGCAGCTGTCCGCCGAGGACCAGGCCGCCTCCGACGCCCGTCGAGACGACCATGCACAGCGCGTTGTCGTGGCCGCGGGCGGCGCCCTGCCAGTGTTCGGCCGCGGCGATCGCCACGCCGTCGCCGATCAGCTCGACGGGCAGTCCGGTCGTGGCGGCACGGACCCGCTCGACCAGCGGGTAATCGCGCCAGCCGGGGACGTTCACGGGGCTCACGGTGCCCGCCGAGGCGTCCACGGGACCGGCGCTGCCGATGCCGACGGCCGTGGCGCGGCTCCACAGCGGCGAGGCGGTCAGCTCGCCGAGTACGGCCTCGACGGCACGCATGATGGTGTCACCGTCCTCCTGCGCGGGCGTGGGCCGCTGGGCGCGCAGCAGGATCCGGCCGTGGCCGTCGACCAGCGCCCCGGCGATCTTGGTGCCGCCGATGTCGAGCGCGGCCACGAGGTCGGTGTGCATCAGTGTCAGTTCTCCCGTTTGGACCATGAGAAAAAGGCAGGCCGGTCTGGGGCCCGTCCGACGGATCATGCCGGAAGCCCGGCGTCCGGCATGGCCGCCCCCGCTCTCGGCTTCGCTCGAACGGGAGGCGCCCCTCCCGCATTGTCGTCGCTTGCGCCGGACAGGCCCCTGCGGCGAGGGAGGGCAGGCCGGAGAATGCGATGGACAGTCTCTCCCGCAGCTGACAACGTTGTCCAGACTCTATGCTCGACGCCACATCCCGATCTGGCACCCTACCGAGCATCCTCAGGACCGACGCAGCCCCATGGACTACAGGACAGGACAGCGCATCGTGGCCGAGACCGCCCGCCGAACCGAGAGCCGCTACGGCAACCGTCCGACCATGAAGGACGTCGCGGCGCGTGCCGGGGTCGGCCTCAAGACGGTGTCGCGCGTAGTCAACGGCGAGCCAGGGGTGACGCCGGACACCGAACGCCGGGTGCAGGAGGCGATCGACGCGCTGGGCTTTCGGCGCAACGACAGCGCGCGGGTGCTCCGCAAGGGCCGCACGGCGAGCATCGGTCTCGTCCTGGAGGATCTGGCGGACCCTTTCTACGGCCCGCTCAGCCGGGCCGTAGAGGAGGTGGCCCGCGCCCACGGCGCCCTGTTGATCAACGGGTCCAGCGCCGAGGACCCGGACCGCGAGCAGGAGCTGGTCCTCGCGCTCTGCGCGCGCCGGGTGGACGGGCTGGTCATCATTCCGGCCGGTGACGACCACCGTTATCTGGAGCCCGAGATAAAGGCGGGCGTCGCCACGGTCTTCGTGGACCGCCCGGCGGGCCAGATCGACGCGGACGTCGTGCTCTCCGACAGCTTCGGCGGTGCGCGCGACGGCGTCGCCCACCTCATCGCCCACGGCCACCGCCGGATCGGGTTCATCGGTGACATGCCCCGCATCCACACGGCCGCCGAGCGCCTGCGCGGCTACCGCACCGCCATGGAGGACGCCGGTATCCCGGTCGAGGACGCCTGGATGTCGCTGGGTGTCACCGATCCCGTACGGGTCCGCAAGGCCGCCGAGGACATGCTCTCGGGCCCCGACCCCGTCACCGCGGTCTTCGCGGGCAACAACCGCGTGACGGTCACGGTCGTACGGGTCATCGCCGAGCGCTCCCGCCCCGTGGCCCTCGTGGGATTCGACGACATCGAGCTCGCCGACCTCCTCCAGCCCGGAGTGACCGTCGTCGCCCAGGACGCCGCCCAGCTCGGCCGCACCGCCGCCGAGCGCCTCTTCCGCCAGCTCGACGGCTCCCTCGTCCTCCCGGAACGCATCGAACTCCCGACGCGTCTGATTACCCGCGGCTCGGGCGAACTGCCGCCCGCGGGCTGACCGATGGGGCAGCCCTCACCCAGCACGCCGACTCCCGACACACCGGACGACGACCCGGACCGCACCGACCACACCGACCACACCCACGTCTCGGACCATCCGGATCACGCCGACCGCACCCTCGAAGCGCTCGGCCTCGCCGAAGCGCCGCGCGACCACCCGCTGAGTTATCCCGGTGCCTGGCCCGAGGAGTCCGGACTCCTGGACGGGGACCGGCTGTTGCCCCTCACCCGCCGCACGTTCCCGGGCCGCGTCCCCGTTCTCGCGGTCGGCTCCAACGCCTGCCCCGCCCAACTCCGGCACAAGATGCGGGAGTACGAGCTGTCGTCCCCGGTTCCCCTGGTGCGGGTGAAGGTCACGGGGCTCGAAGTCGGCGTCTCGGCGCACGTCAGTGGACTGGGATACGTGTCCGCAGCGCCCTTTCGCGCGCCGGGGCACACCCGGGAGTTGTTCCTCACCTGGCTGGACCCGGCGCAGCTCGCGGTGATCGACGCGAGCGAGGGAGTGACCACGCCGACCGGTGCGTACGACCGCGTCCTGCTGCCCGCCACCGACTTCCGGATCGAGCCGGAGTCGGGCGAACCGCTCGACGGCGTCCACCTGTACGTCAACCGGCGCGGTGTCCTCCACGACGGCACCGGGACACCGCGCAGGCATCCGGGCGAGCGTCCACTGCTCACCGAACTCCTCGCCGAGTCACCGCGGTTGAGGGAGCTGTTCGGCTCCACGCCCGAGGAGTTCTGCACCCGGGCCCGCGGCGATCTGCGGCTCTGCGCCGCGGGCACCCGGCTGTTCGCCGAGGAGGGGCGGACGACGGCTTCCGGACTTGAGAAGTACGCGCGCGGTCAGCAGACGGGCAGTCCCGGCACCGGTGCGTCGTTGTCGCCGCCCTTGAGGTAGACGTCGCTCACGAAGACGTTCGTGTTGCCACTGTCGTCGTCGGTCTTCGCCCACCAGACGTTGGTCCACTTGTCGTAGGTCTCGCGGCGGGCCAGGTTCTGCTGGCAGTAGAAGTAGTTGGTGCCCGCGTTGAGGGTGCCCGCTTCGGCGCCGTCGGCGGTGTAGGACGTGGCGGTCTTCCAGACGACGCAGTTGTACTTGCCGCCGCCGATGGGGTCGCAGGCCGGGGCGGGGCTGGAGCCTCCGCCTCCTCCACCGCCGGTCGTGCCGCCCGAAGTGCCGTTCGTGGCACCATCGTCGGTGGGCTCGGGCGAGGGGGCCGGGGCCGGCGCCTCCCTCGTCGGCTTGGCGTCCTCCGTGCTCTCCGGCGTCTTGCCGGGGGCCGAGGGTTCCTGGTCGCCCTGCTCGGTGGGCCTGGCGTCGTCCGACAGGTCGACCGAGCCACGGCTGGCGCTCTCCGACGGGGAGCTTTCGGCGCCCTTCGAGGTCGAAGGGCGAGCGCCCGTCTCGGGATCGTCGGAGCCGTTCATGAGGGCGACGGTGACGCCGGTCGCGGCCAGCACGACGGTGACGGCCGCGGCGGCGAGCAGGGCCCGGCCTCTGCGGCGAGGGGGAACGGTCGGGGCGGCGGAGGCCCGGTTCACCGGTTCCGGCGGCCCGAAGCCCGGCCCGGGCGACGGCGGCGATGCGGCGAGACCTGCCGGCGGAGTGCCGGGACCGCCTGTTCCGGCACCGCCCACTCCGGCACCGTCCGTTCCCGGAGTGCCCATTCCGGGGGTGCCCATTCCGGACCCGTCTGTTCCGGGGGTGCCTGTTCCGGGGATGCCGAGGCCGGCCTCGCCCGCGGCCTGGACCCCGGCTCCCGCCCCGCCCGACTCCGGCGGACCGAACCCGGGCGGCACCACCGGCACGCTCTGCTCGGTCATCTCGCGTGGCCGGGGCGCGGGCCCCCGCAGGCCGGTCGTCGCCGAGTCCAGGTCGGAGCCGGCCGCCACCGCCTCCAGAAGTTCACGCGCCCGGTCGGCGTCCGGGCGGGCCTCCGGCTGCTTGTGCATCAGCTGTTGCAGGACAGGGCCGAGGGGCCCGCCGGACCGCGGTTCCGGCAGGGGCTCGGACACGATCGCGGTGAGCGTGGACCAGGTCGACGTACGGCGGAACGGCGAGGTTCCCTCGACGGCCGCGTAGAGCGTGGCGCCGAGTGCCCAGACGTCGGAGGCGGGTCCCGGGTCGTGGCCCTGGGCGCGTTCGGGCGCCAGGTAGTCCAGGGAGCCGACCAGTTCGCCGCTGCGCGTCAGATGGGTGGCGGAGCCGTCGCCCGGGTCGTCCATCGTGGCGATGCCGAAGTCGGTGAGGACGATCCGGCCGGAGCGGTCGAGCAGGATGTTGCCGGGCTTCACGTCGCGGTGCAGCACCCCGGCGCGGTGGGCGGCGGCCAGCGCGTCCATGACCTTGGCGCCGATCGCGGCGGCCTCGCGCGCGTCGAGGGTGCCGCGTTCGCGCAGGACGTCGTCCAGGGACGGTCCGTCCACCAGCTCCATCACGATCAGCGGGCGGCCGTCGATCTCGGCCACGTCGTGCACGGCGACGACTCCGGGGTGGCGCACCCGGGCCGCCGCGCGGGCCTCGCGCTGCATGCGCAGGCCCAGGTCGGCGAGTTCGGGTCCGGCCGCGTCCGTGTAGGTACGCAGTTCCTTGACCGCGACCTCGCGGCCGAGGACTTCGTCGAGGGCTCGCCAGACGACGCCCATGCCGCCGCGGCCCAGCTGGGCCACGACTCGGTAGCGGCCGGCGAGCAGTCGGCCTATGCCGTCCGGTTGCTCGTGCTCTGCCGGCTTTTGGTTCTCCCCCGACGACACCGCTGCCCCGTTCTGTGAGTCACTCATGCGTGGCTTCCACAGTACGGGGCGGGTGTGACGGGACTGGTTGATGAGTGGTCTCTGTGACCTGGTCGCTACGCGACGGGTGCCGCCGGCGGTCGAACGGCTGCGGGTCGGTTGTGGCTGGTCGCGCAGTTCCCCGCGCCCCTTAACGGGGCGCCTTACTTGGACGAATTGGTCAAGTCAGCCCGCCTCGGTGTTGCGAAGGACTCCAGGTCTGCTCGGGTCAGGCCTGTCAGGCGGGCCACCTCTGCGATGTCGAGGGCTCCGCAGTCCAGGCCGCGCAGGAGGTAGCCGCTGAGGGCCTTGGCGGTGGCGGGCTCGTCCATCACGTCGCCGCCGGTGCGGTGGGCGTACCGGACGAGGCGGGCCGCGGCCTGCTCGAAGCCCTCGCGGTAGAAGGCGAACACGGCGGCGTACCGGGTCGGGATGTGACCGGGATGCATGTCCCAGCCCTGGTAGTAGGCGCGGGCGAGCGCGCGGCGGGTGAGGCCGTAGTGCAGCCGCCAGGCGTCGTGGACCTTCGGGGTCGGGCCGACCGGCAGGACGTTGGTGGAGCCGTCCGAGACGCGTACGCCGGTGCCCGCGGCCGCGACCTGCATGATCGCCTTGGCGTGGTCGGCGGCCGGGTGGTCGCTGGCCTGGTGGGCGGCGGAGACGCCGAGGCAGGCGCTGTAGTCGAAGGTGCCGTAGTGCAGCCCGGTGGCGCGGCCCTCGGCGGCCTGGATCATGCGGGCGACGGTCGCGGTGCCGTCGGTGGCGAGGATGGACTGGCTGGTCTCGATCTGGATCTCGAACCCGATCCGGCCGGGCGCGAGACCGCGTGCCTTCTCGAACTCCGCCAGCAGTCGGACCATCGCGGTGACCTGCTCGGCGTACGTCACCTTCGGCAGCGTCAGCACCAGTCCGTCGGGCAGCCCGCCGGCCTCCATCAGGCCGGTGAGGAAGATGTCGAGGGTACGGATGCCCCGGTCGCGGACCGGCGCCTCCATGCACTTCATGCGGATGCCCATGTACGGGGCCGCCGTGCCCTTCTCGTAGGCCTCCGCGATCAGCCGTGCCGCACGGGCGGCCGCCTCGTCCTCCTCGTCGTCGGGACGCGGGCCGTAGCCGTCCTCGAAGTCGACGCGCAGGTCCTCGATGGGTTCGCGCTCCAGCTTGGCCCGTACGCGGTCGTACACGGGCTCGGTGAGGTCGTCGCGGAGGCCGAGGACGGCGGCGAAGGAGGCGGCGTCGGGGGCGTGTTCGTCGAGGGCGGCGAGTGCCTGGTCGCCCCAGGAGCGGAGGGTGTCGGCGGCGAAGACGTCACCGGGGACGTAGACGGTGTGGACGGGCTGGCGGGTGCCGGGGTCTCCGGGGTAGCGGCGCGCCAGTTCGGCGTCGACCGGGGTGAGGGAGGCGCTGATCTCCTCGCTGACGGTGCCCGCGAGGCTCGTCGCCACCTTCTCCTGCTGACCCTGACCCATTCCACGCCTCCTGTTTTCCGCTAAGCGGAATCAACAATCCGTAGAGCGAAGTTATCCGCGGACCTTCCTGCTGGTCAACACCTTCCCTCCGCCGGGGCCGCTCCCAGATCACTGCCCGGACCGACCCGGATTCCCACCCGGACCGCCCCGGACTTCTCCCGGGGTCTACCTCCGGACTTCCTCCGTGGTCCATCCGCGGCTCTCGACATGTTCACGACCAACTTTGAGACTGCGAGGCGCACGACTCGTCCGGCATCCGCCGCAGAACCGGCATACGCCACAGAAGGAGCCACTTGTGCCGCATCGCAGCCGAGTCTCGCGCCGCCTGGGACTGAAGACCGCACTCGCCGCCGCGGTCGCCCTGCCCCTGTCCAGTACAGCACTCTCCAGAACACCCGCCTCGGCGTCGGACCGCCGCGGCCACCTGGAGGTCATGTCGTTCAATCTGCGCTTCGCCGGCACCACCGAACCCAACAGCTGGGCCGCCCGTCGCCCCGTGATGCGGGAACTGCTGCGCGAGGAGGGGCTCCACGTCATCGGCACCCAGGAGGGCCTCTACCAGCAGGTACGCGACATCGAGGCCGACCTCGGACCGCACTTCGACTGGATCGGCACGGGACGGGCAGGCGGCAGCCGCGACGAGTTCATGGCGGTCTTCTACGACACCCGTCGGCTCGCCCCCGTGGAGTACGACCACTTCTGGCTCTCCGACACGCCCGACGTCATCGGGTCGAACACCTGGGGCGGCGGCTCCATACGCATGGTCACCTGGGTCCGCTTCCGCGATCTGCGCGACGGCGGGCGAGAGTTCTACTTCCTCGACACCCACCTCGACAACGCCAGCCAGAACGCACGCGCGCGTGCCGCGTCCCTGATCGCCCAGCGGATCGCCGGGCTCGACCGTTCCCTGCCGCTCGTGGTGACCGGCGACTTCAATGTCGCCGCCCACAAGAACCCGGTCTACGACACGATGCTGGGCGCCGGACTCGTCGACACCTGGGACACGGCCGCGGAGCGGAGCAGGCTCTACGCGACGTTTCACGGCTACCGGCCGCTGACCCCGGACGGGGACCGTATCGACTGGATCCTCACCACTCCGGGCGTGACCACGCACCGGGCGGCGATCAACACCTTCTCGCTGAACGGCCAGTTCCCGAGCGACCATCTGCCCGTTCAGGCGTCGCTGAGCCTGGCATAGGGTTCCGGCTCAAAGCCCTGGCCTGCGGCCCGCCCGGACATGGGGCGAGGCCCCCGCGACCATGACGGTCACAGGGGCCTCGCACCCACGAAGTCGCTCAGCCCTTGCGGGTCTTGACCTCGTCGGTGAGCTGGGGGACGACGTCGAAGAGGTCGCCGACCACGCCGTAGTCGACCAGGTCGAAGATCGGGGCCTCGGCGTCCTTGTTGACCGCCACGATCGTCTTCGAGGTCTGCATACCGGCCCGGTGCTGGATCGCACCCGAGATACCGGAGGCGATGTACAGCTGCGGCGAGACGGACTTGCCGGTCTGGCCGACCTGGTTGGAGTGCGGGTACCAACCGGCGTCCACCGCGGCGCGCGAGGCACCCACGGCCGCGCCGAGGGAGTCGGCGAGGGCCTCGATGATCGCGAAGTTCTCCGCGCCGTTCACACCGCGGCCGCCGGAGACCACGATCGCGGCCTCGGTCAGCTCCGGACGGCCGGTGGACTCACGCGGGGTACGGGCGACGACCTTGGTGCCGGTCGCCTGCGCCGAGAAGGACACCGCGAGCGCCTCGACGGCACCGGCGGCCGGGGCGGCCTCCACGGCGACCGAGTTCGGCTTGACCGTGATGACCGGGGTGCCCTTGCTGATCCGGGACTTGGTGGTGAAGGAGGCGGCGAACACCGACTGGGTGGCCACCGGACCCTCCTCGCCGGCCTCCAGGTCGACGGCGTCGGTGATGATGCCCGAGCCGATGCGCACCGCGAGACGGGCGGCGATCTCCTTGGCCTCCGCGGAGGACGGCAGGAGCACGGCGGCCGGGGAGACGGCCTCGTAGGCGGCCTGCAGCGCGTCCACCTTCGGCACGACCAGGTAGTCGGCGAACTCGGCGGCATCGGCGGTGAGGACCTTGACCGCGCCGTGCTCGGCGAGCGCGGCGGCGGTGTTTTCGGCGCCGGCACCGAGGGCGACGGCGACGGGCTCGCCGATACGGCGGGCCAGCGTCAGCAGCTCCAGGGTGGGCTTGCGGACGGCACCGTCCACGTGGTCGACGTAGACGAGAACTTCAGCCATGGGACTTCTTCTCTCCTGCTTGCGAAGTGTGCGGGGCGGTCAGCGAATTCGGGGGGCTCAGATGAACTTCTGGCCCGCGAGGAACTCGGCGAGCTGCTTGCCGCCCTCGCCCTCGTCCTTGACGATCGTGCCGGCGGTGCGCGCGGGGCGCTCGGCCGCGGAGTCGACCTTGGTCCAGGAACCCGCCAGACCGACCTCGTCCGCCTCGATGTCGAGGTCTTCCAGGTCCCAGGACTGAACCGGCTTCTTCTTGGCCGCCATGATGCCCTTGAACGACGGGTAACGTGCCTCGCCCGACTGGTCGGTGACCGACACGACGGCCGGCAGCGAGGCCTCCAGCTTCTCGGACGCGGAGTCGCCGTCGCGGCGGCCCGTGACGACACCGTCCTCGACGGAGACCTCGGAGAGCAGCGTGACCTGCGGGACACCCAGGCGCTCGGCGAGCAGGGCCGGGACGACGCCCATGGTGCCGTCGGTGGACGCCATGCCGGAGATGACCAGGTCGTAGCCGGCCTTCTCGATCGCCTTGGCCAGCACCAGGGACGTACCGATGGCATCGGTGCCGTGCAGGTCGTCGTCCTCGACGTGGATGGCCTTGTCGGCGCCCATGGACAGCGCCTTGCGCAGCGCGTCCTTGGCGTCCTCGGGGCCGACGGTCAGCACGGTGATCTCCGCGTCGTCCGCCTCGTCGGCGATCTGCAGGGCCTGCTCGACCGCGTACTCGTCGAGCTCCGACAGCAGGCCGTCCACGTCGTCACGGTCGACGGTCAGGTCATCGGCGAAGTGCCGGTCGCCGGTGGCGTCGGGCACGTACTTCACAGTGACAACGATCCTCAAGCTCACGCCGGCTCTCCTACTGCATCGTCTTTTTATGAGCTGCCTTCTTGCGGCAGCATAGGCGCCTGAAGCGGCCGTTCCCGGTGGGGGTGACCCGCGCTCCGAGCGAAATATTACTCGCCAGTACGCACATCTACGCTCCCGCAGGTGGTGCCCTCTAAGCAAGCGCTTTGAACTGTGACCTTCGCAACGCAGCGTAATCGGAACTCGACGCCCGCGCAGACCGGGTGGGCCGTACGGCCCGAGCGATCAGTCGCGCAACCCGTTGAACTGCCCTTGGTGATAGAGGAGCGGACGCCCCGCGCCGGTCGGGTCGCCGAGGACCACCTCGGCCAGCACGATGCGGTGGTCCCCCGCGGGCACGCGCGCGACGACCCGGCACACGATCCAGGCCAGCACACCGTCGAGGACGGGGACGCCTTCCGGGCCCTCGCTCCAGCCGGTGCCCGCGCCGAAGCGGTCGGCGCCGCTGCGGGCGAAGGTGGCGGCCAGCTCCTGCTGGTGCTCGCCGAGTATGTGCACGCCCACGTGGTCGCACTCGGCGATCGCGGGCCAGCTGGAGGCGCCGGTGCCGATACCGAAGGAGAGCATGGGGGGTTCGGCGGAGACCGAGGCGAGCGAGGTGGCGGTGAAGCCCACGGGCCCCTCGCCACCCCGGGCGGTGATCACGGCGACTCCGGCCGCGTGCCGTCGGAAGACGGAGCGGAGGAGGTCCGGGGAGGCGAGTCGAGGAGTGCGGAGATCGGGCGTGGCCGTCATGGAACTGTCCTTCTGCGGGAGGCGACGAGGTCCTGGGCTGCTCAACAGCCCGGACAGCGCGCGCTCGCGGTGCGGGCGAGGTCCACATGGACACGCTCGTGGAGAAGGAGTTCCGGGGGCATACGGTCAGGCTGACGATAGGTGGCACGTGCAGTCAAGTGCGTTCCAGGATCTGGGAGATGCGTCACCGGCGGCCTCACAGGTCGGGGTTGGCCTCACAGTCGGGATGCGCGGTCGGGGTGCTTCCCGAAGCGTTCCTCAGGGCAGCGTTCCTCAGGTCGTTCCGACCGCCTCGCCGAGCGCGGCGATCACGTCCGCCTTGCGCGGCTGTCCGGTCGCGCGCCGTACGACGCGCCCGTCGGCGTCGAGGACCAGCACGGTCGGCGTCTTCAGGATGTCGAGTTCGCGTACGAGGCCCAGGTGGTCCTCGGCGTCGATCTCGACATGGGTCACGCCCGGGACCAGGCCTGCGACCTCGCCGAGGACCCGGCGGGTCGCCCTGCAGGGCGCGCAGAACGCACTGGAGAACTGGACGAGCGTGGCCCGTTCGCCGAGGCTCTCGCCCAACTCGGCCGCACCCAGCCGCTTTCCGCCGTCCCGCCCGCGCACCCTGACTCTCCCGCTCCGCTGCCGGTGCAGCACTCCGTAGGCGCTCGCCGCGACGAGCACCACCACGCACACCACAAGTCCGTTCATCCCCGGCTTCAGCGTTCACGAGACCGCAAAGATTCCCGTGTCCACGGAACCCTCGCCATGCGGAATGCTTGGTTCATGGACATCGATGCAAGAGGACCGCGGTTCGGTGCGGCCGTGACGACCCTCGTACTGGCGGCCGTACTGATCACCGGCAGCGCCTGGCTGCTGGCCTGGCAGACGCTGGCGTTCGCGCTGGGGGCGGCGGGAGGCGTGGGGCGGTCGCCGTACGGCTGGCTGTTCCGCAGGGCCGTGCGGCCCCGGATCGGTCCGCCGACGGAGTTCGAGGCGCCCGAGCCGCCCCGGTTCGCGCAGGCGGTGGGACTCGCGTTCGCGGTCGTGGGTCTTGTGGGTTACGCGGTGGGCCCCGAGTGGCTGGGACTCGCGGCGACGGGGGCGGCGCTCGCGGCAGCGTTTCTCAACGCGATGTTCGGGTACTGCCTCGGATGCGAGATGTACCTGCTCGTACGACGAGTGACAGTACGCACGTAGTAAAGGCAAGTTAAAAGCCCGAGGTGGATCAAGGGGTGACGTGACGAGAATCTCGCCGATCCCCGGCACCAGGACTGGTCACTCGTCCGTTCTTGGGGCACGATCTGCGCAATGCCGTAAACCTACGGCTGCGTAACTTTCCCGCCGGGAGCCCCCCTTCCCAGGCAGAAAAGAGAGAAGGGTCCACCCCGTCCATGGCAGAGCTTGTCTACCGTCCTGTCGTTGGTCTCGCCCGCACCTTGTTCAAGGCCTGGGACCTCAAGATCGACTTGAAGGGATCGGAGAACATTCCGCGCTCGGGCGGCGCTGTGCTGGTCAGCAACCACATCAGTTATCTCGACTTCATCTTCGACGGTCTCGCCGCCCTGCCGCAGAAGCGCCTGGTCCGCTTCATGGCGAAGGAGTCGGTGTTCCGGCACAAGATCTCCGGTCCGCTGATGCGCGGTATGAAGCACATCCCGGTGGACCGCAAACAGGGTGAGGCGGCGTACTCGCACGCCCTGGACTCGCTGCGCTCCGGCGAGATCATCGGTGTCTTCCCCGAGGCCACCATCTCGCAGTCGTTCACGCTGAAGACCTTCAAGTCGGGTGCCGCGCGCCTGGCGCAGGAGGCCGGCGTCCCGCTGATCCCGATGGCCCTGTGGGGCACGCAGCGCCTGTGGACCAAGGGCCACCCGCGCAACTTCAAGCGCAGCCACACCCCGATCACGATCCGGGTCGGCGAGCCGGTGGAAGCTCCCCAGGACAAGTACGCGGGCGCCATCACCCGGCAGTTGCGCGAGCGCGTCCAGGAGATGCTGGAAGCCGCGCAGCGCGCCTACCCCGTACGCCCCAAGGGCCCGGACGACACCTGGTGGATGCCCGCGCACCTCGGCGGCACGGCACCGACCCCCGAAGAGGCGCGTGCGGCCGAGGCCGAGGCCCGCTGACTCGTCACGCCGGGGCGTGGATCTCGATCCGTGCCCCGGGGCTGAACTTCTCGATCAGTTCGGCCAGTTCGGCCCCGGCCGCCTCGACGTCGGCGACCGGCATCGGTGCCAGGCTCTCCAGCAGGAAGACCGCCGAGGTCGACTCCTCCGTGAGCCGGGTGCGCGGCCCCTGGCGCCAGTTCCAGCGGCGGCAGGTCACGCCGGCCTCGTCGCACCAGACGACCTCGCCCGCGTCGGGGTGCTCGACGGCCTCCTCGCCCGCCGCGACGGTCACGAAGTCCTCGTCGCCCGTGGCGCGCACGAGGCGCATCCCGCCCTGGACGCGGTCGAGGTCCTCACCGCCGACCGGGATCAGATGGGCGACGCTGATCGCGTTGTAGATGTCGACGAGCACGTTGATCCGAGGCAGCCCGGCGGCCGACAGGGCCCGCTTGGCCAGCGCCTCCGCCGAGTTGCGGGTACGCGACGGCTTGGAGCCGAACGCCGTGTACACCTCGCGCCAGGCGGCCATGTGCCGGTCCTCGTGCGGGGCACGGCCGTCCAGCCGTACGGCGAGACGTCGGGCCGCGTCGTCGAGGAGCTCCGAAGTGCCGTCGGTGCTGGGCCTGTTGACGAGTCCGTACGCCTCGACGGCGACGTGTGTGAAGCCGGGCGCGAGGGCGCGGACCTCGTCGGACACGGTGAGCGGGAGATTCATCGTCTGCACTGCCTGTCTTGCCTCGGACTCCGGATTCAGAGTGCGGTGGGGAGTGTCTTCCACAGGTACGGCCGGTCGGGCGCGGCTTCGAGGGCGCTCAGCACGGCCGGATGCGGTTCAGCGTACAGTACTGGATAGTCCACCTCATTGGACTGCGGATCGACGGCGAAGGCCAGCCGCTCACCGTCGAGCGAGAACCGCGCGTCGACCCCCGGCTTGTTGCCGCGGCAGTCCTGCCGGTGCCAGGCCCCGTTGAACCGCACGGCGACCAGGCCGTGCACGACATGTCCGTCACCGTCGTCATGCGTGAGCGACTGATAGCAGAACGCCGTCGGAATATCCTCGGCCCGCAGCAGCGCGGCCAGCGCGTGCGCCTTGGCGTGGCAGATGCCGGTGCGGCACGCCAGAACGTCGGAGGCACGCCAGGTGACGCGCATGTCGCCGGAATCCTGCGAGTGCGGAATGGTGTCGCGCACGAATTCGTAGGCGGCCCGCGCATACCCATACGAGTCCGCCGCATCCCGGGCGAGCCGTGCGGCCACCTCGCGAACCAGCGGATGATAGTGGTCGATGACCTCGTCAGCGGCCAAATAGGCGGACAGGTCAGGGGTGTTCTGGATCAGCTCCATACGCATAGAGCATACGAATGCGAGCGACCGAGAGTCAATTACTTTTCGGTAGACCGTATAGATATGCAGAGTGTTGCGCTCCGGCCACCTGTCGCAGCCGGTAGCCAAGTTCGATTCGGCGAGCCTTGGGGACCTCCGTTCGTGCACGGGGATGCCTGACCCGATTGCATCCGCTGCTGTGCGTCCATACGGCATAGGTCGCGACAGATTTCGACTACTTCGGTTCGTGATCTGTCATTCCGCGGTGGATACGGCCGACATCAACGGCTTCGGGAGGGATCTGGACTACTCTCCCGGTCACAGAGCGTGAGGGGGCGGGGGTAATTGCTGCTTGGCGGAAAGAGCTTGGGGTGCGGTGGGCACCGGAGGTGTGGGTGTTCCTCACCAGCGGAGCTCTGATAGCCCACGGCGCCGTCACGCAGGGGCGGCTGACGCCCGGTGTGCTGCTCATCGGTCCCGTTCTTGTCAGTGCCCGCAAAGGGCCGAAGGCCACCGCGCGCGTCGTCATCTGGTGCGTTGCGCTGTCCGTCGCGGCCGACATGTACAGCCACGGAGTCACTCCGACTGCTGTCGTCTTCGACTGCCTCCTGCTGATCACCGGCGGTGGCGCGGCTGTCCACGGTGCGCGCCGTCGCGTCGGGCGGGAGGCCGCGCTGATCCGTGTCGCACAGCGCTCGCAGGATGCGGTACTGCGCCCACTGGTCGCGGAGGCCGGCGGGGTCGGCTTCTCCTCCCTGTACCGCACGGTCTCGGGAATCGGCCTCGGCGGCGATCTGTACGACCTTGCCCAATCACCGTACGGGCCCCGTGTGTTGATCGGGGACGCGCGCGGCCACGGGCCGGAGGCCGCCGCGCTGTGCGCAGCCACGGTCGGCGCGTTCCGGGAGGGTGCCTGCACCACCCCGCACTGGTGGACCTGGCCACCCACCTCGACGTTCGGATCAAAGGCGATCTCGGCCCGGAGGACTTCGTCACCGTGCTGCTCGCCGAGTTCGCCCCGGGCGAGGTGAGGCTGGTGAACTGCGGGCATCCGGCCCCGCTGCGCATCGGCCTGCGCGCAGAGCCGCTGACACCGAGCCGACGATCGGCTCCGCTGGGGCTCAACCCCCTTCCCCGGCTGCAACGCGTCCGGCTGGGCGCAGGCGAACGGCTGCTGCTCTACACCGACGGTCTGAGCGAGGCACGCGATGCGAAAGGGACGATGTTCCCCCTGGGGGACCGGGTCCGGGAGGCTGCGTGCCAACCGCACCTGCGGGAGTGCCTGGACACCCTGCTCTCCCTGGCGACCGCCCACGCCGGCGGCTCCTTCCAGGACGACCTGGCCCTGATCATGTGTGAGCCCCGACGCACGACGCCCATGGGCGATGCGGGCAAGCCCCACGATTCCTGCGTTGTCCATGAGCAGCTCATCACTCCGCAGCCGGGAAGGGGCATCGATGGAGCCGACTGAGCAGCGGCCGGGACACCTGCCGACGGAGACCACCAGCATGGTCGGCCGCTGCCTTGAGCTGACACAGCTGGAACGGCTGTTCGGCCGGTCTCGGCTGGTCACGCTGACCGGTGTGGGCGGCGTGGGCAAGAGCAGACTCGCCCGACGCGCGGCCGCCGGACTGCGGCCCCGGTTCACGGACGGGGTGTGGTGGGTGGATCTGACCGGGCTGAGGGAAGGCGCGCTGCTGCCCTACTCGATCGCGGAAGCCCTGCCCCTTGCCGATCAGTCCACCCGGCCCATGCTCGACGTCGTGGCCGACTACGTGGCCGACCGAGAACTGTTGCTGGTGCTGGACACCTGCGAGCACTTGACCGACGCGTGTGCGATGGCCGTCGAGGCCCTGCTGCATGCCGCGCCGGGACTGCGGTTCCTGGCCACCAGCCGCCGCCTCCTCGGGCTCATGGCGGAGGAGGTTCTCGTCTTGGAGCCGTTGCCCGTGCCCCGGGGCCAGGAGGACATGGGCGACTCGGAGGCCGTGACGCTGCTGGTCGAACGAGCCGCCGAGGCGTTGCCGGGCTTCGTCGTCTCCCCGGCCAACGCGGCCGATGTCGTACGCCTTTCCCAGCTCCTCGAAGGGCTGCCCCTGGCCATTGAACTTGCCGCGGCCCGCCTGGGTGAGATCCCCGTCGGCGAACTGGTCAGGCGGCTGCCTGACCGTTTCGGCGTCCTGCATGACGCCGGTGAAGCGCCGGACGTCGGCTCTCCCCCGGCCGTTCGAGTGCGCCCGGCCGGGGATGTGCCCCCTTGGCACCAGGCGCTGCGCACCACGATCGGCTGGAGCCACGAGCTGTGCACACCGGCCGAACGGCTGCTGTGGGCACGGCTTTCGGTCTTCGCCGGGTCCTTCGACACCGAGGCGGCCGTCGTGGTCTGCGCCGACGAGCACCTGCCCGAGGGCGACATCCCCCGGCTGCTCGGCGTACTCGTGGACAACTCCGTCGCCAACTGGCTGCCGGGTTGCGACGGTTCGGAGCGGTTCCGGATGCTGGACACCCTTCGGGAGTACGGCGCGGACTGGCTGCGCGAACTGGGCGAGGAGGAGCACCTGCGCCACCGGCACCTGGCGTACTACCGCGCGTTCGCCCACCGGGCGGACTCCGGATGGCTCGGCCCGGAGCAGCTCACCTGGTATGCGCGTACGGCTTCGGAGCACACCAACCTGCGCGCCGCACTGGACCGCAGCCTGTTGCGGCCCGAGGGGCATGCCGCACTGGAGCTGGCCGGGAACCTCTGGTTCTTCTGGCACGCCTGCGGGTTCCCGAGGGAGGGCCAGTACTACCTGGCACAGGTCCTCGCCGCGGACCTCGAACCGTCTCTGCAACGCGGCAAGGCCCTGTGGGCCGAGGGCATGGTGCTCGTCACCCTGGGAGAGCCGGAGGCGGCCGGGGCACGAGTCGCTGAAATCGCCGCGACGGCCGCCGGGTTCGGCTGCGCCGCGACGGCCGACCGTGCCGACAGCCTGGCCTCGATCGCGGCTGTAATGCTCGGCGACCACGTACGCGCCGCCGCCCTGTCCCAGGCGGTCCTGGACCGGCACCGGTGCACCCCGCTGGCCCAACCGGCGCAGGCGGCCAGTTTCGTACGCAGCTTGGTGTACATCAGCGAAGGCCGCATCGACGAGGCCGTCGCCGTGATGGAACACGTACGTGCCGACTGCGACCGGCACAGCGAGCAGTGGTCGCGTGCCTTCGCCGACTACATGTGCGCACGCGCCGAGCTGGCCCGCGGCCGGGTACAGGCCGCGTTCGAGCACGGCCGGGCGTCGTGGGTCACCAAGCGGCGCCTCGACGACTCGCTCGGGATGGCTGTCGCCCTGGACGTCCTCGGCGCGGCCGCGGCCGCGGCCGGTGATGCCCGGCAGACCGCCCATCTGCTGGGCCTCGCCCAGCAGTTGTGGGACACCCTCGGCACACCGCAGATCGGAGTCTCCGAATGGATCGCCGCCCGTCGGACCTGCGAGGAGCAGGCTCGTGTGGCTCTGGGCGACGACCTCTACACCACCGTCTTCCAGAACGGCTACCGCACACGTCAGGACGCCCCCGACCCCTTGAGCCCTGTGTGAGATGAAATCTGCAGGTCACGGGGGCTGGTGTGAGTGGCTGCGGGGTAGTCGGGCCCGTCAGCGGGGCCGGGTCGGCGGCCGTCCCCCGGCCTTCGACAAGGACCAGTACCGGCGCCGCAGCGCCGCCGAGCGATGCGACAGCAAGTGGAAACAGTTCCGTCCGGTCGCCGGCCGCGGCACCAACCTGCCCGGACAGCACACCTAGCGGGCCATCTCCTCCTTGAGCGCCGCCACGAACCCGTCGACGTCGTCCTCGCTCGTGTCGAAGGAGCACATCCAGCGGACGTCGCCCGCCGCCTCGTCCCAGAAGTAGAAGCGGTAGCGCTTCTGCAGCCGCTCGCTCACGTCGTGGGGCAGCCGTGCGAAGACCGCGTTGGCCTGCACCGGGTGCAGGATCTCGACCCCGTGCACCGCTCGTACGCCCTCGGCCAGCCGCTGGGCCATCTCGTTGGAGTGGCGGGCGTTGCGCAGCCACAGGTCCTTGGCGAGCAGCGCCTCCAACTGCACGGAGACGAAGCGCATCTTGGAGGCGAGCTGCATCGACAGCTTGCGCAGGTGCTTCATGTGGCTGACGGCGTCCTGGTCGAGGACGACCACGGCCTCGCCGAACAGCGCGCCGTTTTTGGTGCCGCCGAAGGACAGGACGTCCACGCCGGCCGCGTTGGTGAACGCCCGCATCGGAACGTTCAGGGAGGCGGCCGCGTTGGCTATCCGGGCCCCGTCGAGATGCACCTTCATGCCGTGCGCGTGGGCGTGCTCGCAGATCGCGCGGACCTCGTCGGGCGTGTAGACCGTACCCAGTTCGGTGTTCTGGGTGATCGAGACGACCTGCGGCATCGCGCGGTGCTCGTCGTCCCAGCCGTACGCCTGCCGGTCGATCAGGTCGGGCGTGAGCTTGCCGTCGGGCGTGGACACGGGCAGCAGCTTCAGGCCGCCCATGCGCTCGGGTGCGCCGCCCTCGTCGACGTTGATGTGCGCGCTCTCCGCGCAGATCACCGCGCCCCAGCGGTCCGTGAGCGCCTGGAGTGCCACGACGTTGGCGCCCGTCCCGTTGAAGACGGGGAACGCCTCGGCACTCGCGCCGAAGTGGCTGCGGATCACCCGCTGGAGGTGGTCGGTGTAGTCGTCCTCGCCGTACGCGACCTGGTGCCCGCCGTTGGCCAGGGCCAGGGCGGCGAGCACCTCGGGGTGGGCCCCCGCGTAGTTGTCGCTGGCGAAGCCGCGGATCTCCGGGTCGTGGTGACGCCGCGCATCGGTCTTGGGAGGGTTCACGGCTTCTCGGTCAGCCACAGACGCTTTCCGTTCACTTCGGGGGCGGGCCTCTCCCAGACGCCGGCGATGGTCTCGGCCAGCTCCTTGACGTCCGTGAAGCCCGCGAACTTCGCGTTCGGGCGCTCGGCGCGCATCGCGTCGTGCACCAACGCCTTCACCACCAGGATGGCAGCCGCGGACGTCGGCCCGTCCGCTCCCGCGGCGATCCCGGCCTTGCGGAAGAAGTCCGCCATGGCCAGCGTCCAGGCCTCGGCCGCGGCCTTGGCGGCGGCGTAGGCGGCGTTGCCCGCGGTGGGCCTGCTCGCGCCGGCGGCACTGATCAGGAGGTACCGGCCGCGGTCGCTGCGCTGCAGCCCCTCGTGGAAGGCGAGGGAGGTGTGCTGCACGGTGCGGATGAGCAGCATTTCGAGCAGGTCCCAGTCGTCGAGGACCGTCTTGGTGAAGGTCTCGCTGCCGCGCCAGCCGCCCACGAGGTGGACCACGCCGTCGACCCGTCCGAAGTCCTTCTCGATACGGGTCGCCCAGTCCCGGGTCGACCGCAGATCGAGCAGGTCGACCGTGTCGCCGACGACGGTGGCGCCGCCGTGCGCGTAGCGGGCCGCGTCCACGGCCTCGGCCAGCCGCGCCGGATCGTTGTCGGAGCCGACGACGACGGCCCCCGCCTCGGCGAGCCGCAGCAGGGTCGCCCGGCCCGCGGGTCCGCCCGCGCCGGCCACCGCGATCACCGCACCGGTCAGTGCCCCGTTCCCGTTCCCCATCGCCTTCGCCTCCTGAGCTGCAGCCTTCCCGGCGCGGACGCTCACGCGGCGGCCCGCTCGGCGCTCGCCGCGGTGATGCCCCTGGTGGAGGCGATCACGTTCTTCAGCTTCTTCGAGAGCGCCTCATAGAACATGCTCAGGGGAAACTCGTCAGGAAGCACGTCGTCCACGAGCTTTCGCGGCGGCAGCGTCACGTCGAGCGCGTCCGGGCCCTTGGCCCAGCGGGAGCCCGGGTGCGGGGCGAGGTACTGGGACACCAGGTCGTACGCGGCGAACCAGTGGACCAGCTTCGGGCGGTCGATGCCGGCCCGGTAGAGGTCCTCGATCTCGGCGCACAGCTGGTTGGTGACCTGCGGGGCACGCTGCCAGTCGATGTGCAGCGTGTTGTCCGTCCAGCGGACGACGTCGTGCTTGTGCAGGTAGGCGAAGAGCAGCTGGCCGCCGAGGCCGTCGTAGTTGCGGACGCGGTCGCCGGTGACCGGGAAGCGGAACATCCGGTCGAACAGCATCGCGTACTGCACGTCACGGCCCTGCGGGAAGCCGTCCGCCTCCAGCTTCACGGCCTCCTTGAAGGCGGTGAGGTCGCAGCGCAGCTCCTCCAGGCCGTACATCCAGAACGGCTGGCGCTGCTTGATCATGAACGGGTCGAAGGGCAGGTCGCCGTGGCTGTGGGTGCGGTCGTGGACCATGTCCCACAGGACGAAGGCCTGCTCGCAGCGTGCCTGGTCGCCGACCATCTCACGGATGTCGTCGGGCAGTTCCAGACCGAGCGTGCCGACGGCGGCCTCGGTGACCTTGCGGAAGCGGGCGGCCTCGCGGTCGCAGAAGATGCCGCCCCAGCTGAACCGCTCGGGGGCCTCGCGCACGGCGATGGTCTCCGGGAAGAGGACGGCGGAGTTGGTGTCGTACCCGGCCGTGAAGTCCTCGAACTTGATGCCGCAGAACAGCGGGTTGTCGTAGCGCGTGCGCTCCAGCTCGGCCAGCCAGTCGGGCCAGACCATGCGCACGACGACCGCTTCGAGGTTGCGGTCCGGGTTGCCGTTCTGCGTGTACATCGGGAAGACGACGAGGTGCTGGAGGCCGTCCTCGCGGTGCGCGGCGGGCTGGAAGGCCAGCAGCGAGTCGAGGAAGTCGGGCACCTTGAAACCGCCGTCCGCCCAGCGCCGCAGGTCGTTGACGAGCGCCTCGTGATACTCGGCGTCGTGCGGGACGAGCGGGGAGAGCTCCTCCACCGCGTCTATGACACGGCGTACGGCGAGATCGGCATCGGCCGGATCCGGCGCGGACTCGGCGTCGAAGTCGATCGACCCGTCCTTGGACTGCCATGGCCGAATCCGCTCCACGGCATCCTTGAGCACGGGCCAGGCAGGGTGCTTCACCACCCTGTCCCGGGGAGGAACCTGCTCCTCCACACCCACCTGCACAAGAATTTCCGTCATGACCCATCCTCCACGGGAGAACCTCGCGTATGGACACCGTATGCGTCCGAGGTTCCCTCCCACAAGTGGAGTCTCGGGAGATTATCCTGCCCCATCCCCAGTTTCACCGCTCTTTTTCCTGCCTCACGCCATGACCACGAGTACTTCCGCCGTTTGCCGGGTAGGGGCGAAAGTCGGTCAACCCGCTCGGGACTCGCCCACGCAGGGGTGAGGCGCGAAGGGGCACACGAGCACGTTCCCGCGGCTGGAAGGGCTCATTCCCCGTTGCCGGAGCGGGTTCAACGCGGAGCCGGACGATTAGGCTGCGGCCTTGCCGCGTGGGTCCGGGACCGCAGCGCGCGGCAGCCGAGCCGCCGTCGACGGAAGCGGAGTCAGCCTTGAACTTCCTCACCATCGGTCATCGCGGAATCATGGGTGTCGAACCAGAGAACACCCTCCGCTCCTTCATCGCCGCCCAGCACGCGGGCCTCGACCTGATCGAACTCGATCTGCATCTGAGCAAGGACGGCGCGCTCGTCGTCATGCACGACGCCGACGTGGACCGTACGACCGACGGTTCGGGACCGATCGCCGAGAAGACCCTCGCCGAGCTGCGTGTGCTGGACGCGGGCCGCGGTGAGCGCATCCCGGTCTTCGAGGAGGTCCTGGACGCCGTCACGGCCCCCCTCCAGGCCGAGATCAAGGACACCGCGGCGGCCCGGGCACTCGCCGAGGTCATGCACCGGCGGGACCTGGTCGGCCGGGTCGAGGTGCTGTCGTTCCACGACGAGGCGCTCGCCGAGATCGCGCGCCTGGTCCCCGGCGTCCGCACGGCGCTGGTCGCCAGCCGCTTCGGCACCGACGTCGTGGAGCGGGCCGTCGCGGTCGGCGCCACAAGCCTCGTACTCAACATCCGGCGGCTCACCCTGGAGATCGTCGAGCGTGCGCGCAAGGCGGACCTGCGGATCATCGGCTGGGTGGTGAACACCCAGGATCAGCTGCGGCTGGTACGCGCCCTGGAGCTGGACGGCGCGACCACCGACTACCCGGAGATCAAACGCACCGGCCGCTTCACGGCGTAACGGCGTAACGATTATGCGAGCGGCTTGACCAGCAGCTCGAACTGGAGATCGTCGCGCTGCGGAATGCCGAAACGCTCGTCGCCGTACGGGAAGGGAGTCATCTCTCCCGTACGGCGGTAGCCGCGCCGCTCGTACCAGGCGACGAGGTCGTTGCGTACGGAGATCACCGTCATGTGCATGGCCTGCGCGCCCCAGGTCTCGCGGGCGAGGCGCTCGGCCTCCGCGAGGATCACCTTGCCGAGGCCTGCGCCCTGGAGCGCGGGGCTGACCGCGAACATGCCGAAGTAGGCGTGGTCGCCACGGTGTTCGACCTGGCAGCAGGCGACGACCGCACCACCGCGCTCGACGGTCAGCAGCCGGCTGTCAGGGGACTTGATCACCGCGCGCACGCCCTCCGGGTCGGTCCGCTGCCCCTCCAGGATGTCCGCCTCGGTGGTCCAGCCGGTGCGGCTGGTGTCCCCCCGGTAGGCCGACTCGATCAGCGCGACGAGGGCGTCCACGTCGGCGTCGGTGGCATCGCGGAAGGTCAGTCCGGTGGCGGTGGTGTCAGCGGTGTCCATGGAGCACTACTCCGGTCTCTGGCGCGGCTCGGGCACCGATGAGCGTAACGCTCCCACCGAGCGCTCCGCGGCAAGTGCGGTATTGCTCCTGCGGGCCGTCCGTGGCTGGTCGCGCAGTTCCCCGCGCCCCTGCGGGGCCCTGTACCGCACCGAACTTCGTCGATTCCGCTTAAGCTCCGTGTGCATGGTGCATGTACTGAGCAGCCGGACCTTGCTCCGCCCCACCGACCCCGAGCGCTCCCGCCACTTCTACGGCGAGAAGCTGGGCCTCCCCGTCTACCGCGAGTTCGGCACCGGCCCCGAGCGCGGCACCGTGTACTTCCTCGGCGGCGGCTTCCTGGAGGTCGCGGGCCGCTCCGAGGACCGCCCCTCCGCCGCCCTCAAACTGTGGCTCCAGGTCGCCGACGTGACGGCCGCGTACGAGGAACTGGTGGCCGCGGGCGTCGAGATCCGGCGGCCTCCGGTGAAGGAGCCGTGGGGTCTGATCGAGATGTGGCTCGCGGATCCGGACGGCACCGAAATCGTCATCTGCGAAGTCCCGCCGGACCATCCCTTGCGGTACCGGCCGTGAGGCCGTGGCCCGCCGCTCGGGCGTTCGGTCCCGGTGGTCAGTCCCAGCACAGACAGAACGGGTGGCCGGCCGGGTCGGCGTACACCCGGAACCGGCGACGGCCGTCCTGGTCGTCCAGGTCGAGCGGAGTGGCTCCGAGGGCCAGCGCCTGGGCCTGGGCCGACTCGATGTCCGTCACCGTGAAATCCAGGTGCAGTTGCTGGGAGTTGGCGTCGGCGCGCGGCCAGTCCGGCGGGCGGTGGCCCGGGACGCGCTGGAACGCGATGCGGTGGTCACCGGGGGCGTAGAGGTCGTACCAGTGGTCGCTGTACTGCTTGACCTCGCCGCCGAGTACGCCTGCGTAGAACTCGGCGAGGGCCGACGGGTCCGGGCAGTCCAGAGCTACGAGGCAGTATTTGGCGATGGCCATGGCCGCCGTCCTTTCCTTCACAGGTCCTTCAGTGCGGGGAGCAGCTTCTTCTCGGCCCAGTCGATGAAGGGGAGTTGGTGGTCGCCGCCGACCTGGACCAGGGCGATCTCCGTGAAGCCGGCGCTCGCGTAGGGGCGTACGGCCTCGACGAACGTGTCGACGTCGTCGCCGCACGGAATGGTCTCGGCGACGTCCTCCGGGCGTACCGCCTCGGTGGCCGCGGCGAAGCTCGCGGGACCGGGCAGCTCGGAGTTGACCGGCCAGCCGCCGAGCGCCCAGCGGAACTGGTCGTGGGCCCGGTCGACCGCGGCGTCCCTGTCGGGGTCGTAACAGACGGGCAGCTGGCCCACCTTGGGCTTGCCGCTGCCGCCGTGCCGGTCGAACGAGTCAAGGAGCTCGGCCTTCGGCTCGGTGGCGATCACCAGGTCGGCCAGTCGGCCGGCGAGCGCTCCGGAGCGCTCGCCCGAGACGGCGACGCCGATCGGGGGCGCGTCGTCCTGCGTGTCGAAGAGCCTGGCGTTCTCCACGTCGAAGTGCGGGCCGTGGTGATTCACCTTCCGGCCGGCGAGCAGGGCACGGATGATCTCCACCGCCTCTTCCAGCATCTCCAGGCGGACGTGCGCGGCGGGCCAGCCGCCGCCCACCACATGCTCGTTGAGGTTCTCGCCGGAACCGAGCCCGAGCCGGAAGCGGCCCTCGGCGAGCAACTGCGTCGTGGCGGCCTTCTGCGCGACGACGGCCGGGTGGTAGCGGGTCGTCGGGCACGTCACGTACGTCATCAGGGGGATCGTGGAAGTGGCCTGCGCCGCGGCGCCGAGGACGCTCCACGCGTACGGGGCGTGCCCCTGCTCCTCCAGCCAGGGGAAGTAGTGGTCGGAGGTGACGGAGAAGTCGAATCCGGCCTGTTCCGCGGCGACCACGTGCCGCACGAGGTCGCGGGGCCCCGCCTGCTCGGTCATCATCGTGTATCCGATTTGCACCATGTGTTCCTAGTAGCCGGTCGCGGGTACCCGAAACGTGCCCCTCGCGGGGGCGGCGCCCGAGTGCCCGCCTCGCGACGATCCAGTCCGCCGGTGACCGGCCGAATCGGCGCGTGTGTGCCGTCCTGTGCCGGGTACCGGGGCCGGGCACGGCACACCCTGGCGTTCCGACGGAGGTTTTCATGGTTCTGTCCGGCAAGTCCGCGACCAGGTCCTGGCGGCACTGGCGGCGAGGACGTGACCTGTCGGTCCCTCTCGCGTCCGCGGATGTCGAGGACGCGAACCGCCGGTTCCTGCTCTACGGAGTGCTGCCGCTCTGGGTCGTGCCGGCGGTCTCCGACTGGTGGATGCACCGGCGTACCCGGATCGAGCACACCAGCGGCACGAAGGAATCCGTCGTGCACGCCCTCATGATTGACCGAGGCCGGCATCCCGGTCGCCATGGGACTGCTGGCCCGCGTCAACCCGCTGGTCCTGTCCGTCATGGGCGGCGCCGCGGCGGCCCACAGCGCGACCGCCCTGTACGACGTGACGCTGGCGACCGAGAAGCGCGAGGTCCGCCCGATCGAGCAGCACATCCACAGTTTCCTGGAGGTGCTGCCGCTGTCGGGGATGGCCTTCACCGGGTGCCTGTACGCGGACGAGGTCCGGTCCGCCCTGCGCGGCGGGCGCCGTCCCGACGACTGGAAGCTGCTGCCCAAGGAGAGGCCGCTGTCCGCCGCGTACCTGGCGGGACTGGGCGTGGTGATCGGCGCCGGGGTGATACTCCCGTACGCCGAGGAGTTGAGGCGCTGTATCCGGGCACAACGGCATTCATGACACCGCGACGTTCCACGACAGGACTCTCCATGACCGGGCGGCGGGCGGAGCCCATGGTTCTGCCGTTCCTTCGACTGATCCCCCTCGGGGGTACGGGGCCCGAGGACGTGGTCGTCGATCACCTGGGCCGCGTACTCACCGGCCTGGGCGACGGCCGCATTCTGCGCGTCCACCCGCACGGCCCGGCTCGCGTGGAGCAGATCGCCCGGACCGGAGGGCGGCCGCTGGGACTGGAAGTCCTGCGGGACGGACGGGTGTTGGTGTGCGACGCGGAGCGCGGGCTGCTGCGGGTGACGCCTGCCGCCGATCCCGATCCCGATCCCGGCCTCGACGCCGACCCCAGCTCCAACTCCGGCCACGGCTCCAGCTCCGTCTCCGGCTCCGACGGGCACGTCGAGGTGCTCGTCGATCGGGTGGCGGGGGCGCCCCTGCGGTTCTGCAGCAACGCGGCCGCGGCGGCCGACGGCAGCGTGTACTTCACCGTCTCCAGCAGACGTTACGGACTGCGGGAGTGGCTCGGCGATCTGATCGAACGGACGGCGACCGGCCGGCTGTTCCGGCTCCCGCCCGGCGGCGGCGAACCCGAACTCCTGCTGGACGGGCTGCACTTCGCCAATGGAGTCGTGCTCGTCGACGAAGAGGAGACGGAGGGGAAGGGGAAGGAGAAGGAGAAGGGGTCCTGTGTCGTCGTGGCGGAGTCCGGCGCGTACCGGCTCACGCGGCTGTGGCTGTCCGGTCCGCTGGCCGGCCGCCGCGACACCCTCATCGACAGTCTTCCGGGCTTCCCCGACAACCTCTCCCGCGCTGCGGACGGGACGATCTGGGTCGCGCTGGCGGGCCCGCGCCAAGCGCCCCTCGACTGGCTGCATCACGCGCCCGTCGGGGTGCGGCGCGCTGTGTGGCGGACCGTTCGCCCGCTGGGGATACGCCCGCTGCCCGTCGCCCGTGTGATGGGTATCGGGCCCGACGGACGGGTCCGCCACGACCTCAGGCGTCGCAGGGCGGGCTACCGGATGGTGACCAGCGTGTACGAGCACGAGGGCAGCCTGATCCTGGGCAGCCTTTTGGAGGACGGGATCGCGGTGTGCGAGCTGCCCAAAGGTGCGTGACATCACTCGATGAGCGCTGGGCGCAACGGGCGACGGGCGACGGGCGACGGGCGACGGGCGACGGGCGACGGGGTCAGTCGACCGGATGCCCCGCCGTGATGCCGCCGACATCGCTCAGGCGGAGCGGTTCCTGCCCCGTACGCCCGGCACGCCCGGATGCCTCGTCGCTGCCCGCGACGGGGCTGAGCAGGAAGCCCACGTGATCGCCCGCGTCCGTGAGCCCCTCCACCCGGCCCACGAACCAGGCGAGGGCTCCGTCCAGCACGGGGACGCCGCCCGGGCCCGGGGTCCAGGGGGCGCGGGAGAACTTGTCGACGCGCTCGCCGCTCTCGTCGACGCTGTCACCGGTCTCGCCGCCGAACAGTTCCGCGAGCGCGTACTGGTCGGGGCCGAGCAGGTGCACGGCGAGCCGTTCGGCGGACCGCGCCACTCGGAAGGTCCGGTTGGCCTTCGACAGCCACACCATGAACCGGACCGGCCGGATCGAGCACTGCGAGGCGAAGCCCACCAGGCAGCCGGCCCGCTCCCTCTCGCCTTCCGCCTCCCCGTCGGCCGCCGCGGTCACCACGCACACAGGGTAGTCGAGCAGGTCGACGAAGGACTCCATGGGTTCCGCATCCTCGTGGGTCTCCACGCGGCCGTGTACGGCCGCGACGGCACGCCGCCGAGCGGCCCGTCGTTCCCCGCCGCTCGGCGCCCCGTTTCAAGGCGGTGGTTCACGCGGTCGCTCGCCCGGTGTGGCCAGAGCACTGTCAGTGGTGTCCGAGCCCTCCGCTGCCGAATCCTCCGCTGCTGTTCCGGTTCCAGATCGGCCGCTTCTGGTTCTTGGCGCGGCGGGTGGACATATTGCCGAGAGCTCGCAGCTCGTGCGGGGTGAGGACCCTGCCGTTGTGCGGCATCTCGTCGGGCTCGCGCATCTCGCGGATCTCGTGAACCGCGCCGGTGGCGGGCAGATGGGGCTGGTCCTCGGGGCGCGGCGGGCCGGGTTCGCGGGCGCGCACCCTCATGCCGAACCACACCGCGGCGATCAGCATCGCCGTGATCAAAACCCCCACTACGAAGGGTGCCAACCCGGCCACGACTTCGTGCGGGATGGCTATCTCCCTGCCGAAGGTGTCCATAAGGTCCAGAATACTCGCGGGAGGCGGCCCGAGCGCGTCCTTCGCGGGCAGCGGATCGAACCGCCCGGTTACGTCATGACCGTGCCCTGACCAGGGCTGGGAGCGGCCCGGCTGATGTCGGCGAGGGCCGAGTTCGGGTCCCGGTTCTCGGCGAGGTCGCCGAGGCTCACCATGCCGATCGGCCGCCCGTCCGCCACCACCGGGAGCCGCCGCACCGCGTGCCGCCGCATCAGCGCGACCGCCTCGGAGGCCTCTTCCTCGGGACCGACGCAGATCGGGTCCGGCGTGCAGACGGAGCGCACGTCGATGACGCGCGGGTCACCGCCGTCCGCCACCACGCGCAACGCGATGTCACGGTCGGTGACCATCCCGACCAGCCTGTCCCCCTCGACGACCAGGACGCTGCCGAGATCCTGGTCCCGCATCAGCTGGGCGGCGTCGACGAGCGGGGAATCGGGCTCCACCGTCATCGCGCCGGGTGTCATCACGTCGTTCACCAACTGCACCATGTTCCATTCGCCTTTCGGGTCGCCGCTTCCCGGTCTCCGACCGCGCCACGGCCTTCTCGGGGGCCGTCGCCCGCAATACCCCGGGCGGCCCTGCCCAACCATCCAGGCGCCGTACCGTCGCGGCGCCACCTGCCCTGGTACGCGCTCCGCCGCATGGCAGGGGCCGCCGCGGGTACTGGGAGGGGATGCGAATGGGTGTACTTGACGTCGGCTCGAACACGGTACGGCTGGTCATCGCGGAAACGGACGGGGCCGTTCCATTGCCTGTTCACACGGCCAAGCGCCGGCTGAGACTCTCGGAATACGTGGAACGCGGCGGCCGCCTGCCGGAGGAGCAGGTGGCCCGTGTCGTGGAGGCCGTCACGGCCGCCCGGGACGAGGGCAGGCGCTGGGGGGTGACCCAGCCCTTCGCCTTCGCCACGGCGATCGTGCGGGACGCCCCGAACCGCCCCGAGATCCTGCGGAGGGTGGCCGCGGAGACCGGAATTCCGCTGCACGTCCTGCCCGGCGAGGTCGAGGCGGAACTGACTTTCCTCGCCGCGCGGCGCTGGATGGGCTGGCGCGCCGGGCCGCTGGCCATGCTGGACATCGGGGGCGGTTCCCTGGAGGTGGCCTTCGGCCGCAGCAAGCTGCCCGACTTCGCGATCTCGCTGCCGCTGGGGGCGAACCGGCTGACCCGCGAGTTCTTCCGCGGCCAGGATCCGCCGTCACCGCGCCGCACCAAGGCGCTGCGCCGGCACGTACGCCACCAACTGCGCGACGTCGCGGCCCGCATCCGCTGGGAGGCTCCGCGCACGACCGTCGCCACCTCGCGTACGTTCCAGCAGCTGGGCCGCCTGTGCGGCGCGGAGCCCGGCCGGTCGGGCCCCTTCACTCCACGCGGCATGGTCCGGACCGATCTGCGCCGGGCCGTCGACCGGCTGGCGGAGCTGCCGGCCTCGGAGCGTGCCGTTCTGCCGGGCATCTCGGCCGCCCGTGCCGGTCAGTCGCTGGCCGGGGCGATCGTCGCGCACACCACGATGAAGCTGATGGGCATCGACGAGGTGACCATCTGCCCGTGGGCACTGCGCGAAGGAGTCCTGCTGCGCTGTATCGAGGACGGCAACGCCGACTGGTGGGACGACACGGCCCCCAGCCTCCGGGAACAGGACGCCTCGCCGCCGCGGGTCCTCCGGCCCGTCGGCCAGGACGAGACCGCGACCACGACGGCCGCCGGGACCGGGACCCGGAGCGGGACTCAACTCCCGGGCGGTGCCGGATAGATGAGCGCGCTCGTGGGCCGGATGACCTGTCCTCCGGCCCACGAGCGCGCGCCGGACGTACGACGCGCGTCAGGTCTACTACCCGCGAACCCACGGGCGTTCGGACTCACGGACGTTTCAGGCGGTGCAGGTGGTCCCGTTGAGGGCGAAGGCCGTGGGTGCGGTGTTGCCGCCGGACCAGGACCCGTTGAAGCCGAAGGTGGCTGTCGCACCCGGCGCGATCGCCGCGTTGTAGCCGGCGTCGGCCGCGGTGACTGCCGTGCCGGACTGGGTGACGGTGGCGTTCCAGGCCTGCGTCACACGCTGACCCGCGGGCCAACTCCACGCCAGCTTCCAGCCGTTGACGGCCGCCGTGCTCGTGTTCTTGACCGTGACCTGCGCGGTGAAGCCGCTGTTCCACTGGTTCTGCACGGTGTACGTCACCGCGCAGGCGCCCGTCGGATTCGTACCGCCGTCGCTCCAGCCGAGGGCCTCGGCGATGCCGTAGTAGGCGGGCTTGGGCTGGAAGTTCTCGTCGTACGGGGTCGCCGCGCCGTAGCCCTCGAACACGTCGGGGATCCATGAGTCGGAGTCGGTGAAGCCCCAGACGGTGACGCCCTCGCAGCGCGCCACGGCGAGACAGGCGTTGGTGACCGCCTTGTACTCGGCCTTCTGCTGGGTGAGTTGGGCGCTGGTGGGCGGGACGGTCATCCGGATGTCGAGCTCGGTGATCGCGACGTCCACGCCGAGGTCGGCGAAGCGCTGGATGTTGGCCTGGAGCGTGGACGGCACCTGGCCGAGGATGAGGTGGGCCTGCAGTCCGACGCCGTCGATGGGGACGCCCTGCTCCTTGAGCGACTTGACCAGGTTGTAGAGGGCGGTGCTCTTCGCGTTTATGCCCTCGACGTTGTAGTCGTTGACGTACAGCTTGGCGGTCGGGTCGGCGGCGCGGGCCGCTCGCAGCGCGTCGGCGATGTACGAGTCGCCGATCGCCGTCTGGAAGACCGACTGGCGGCGTGTGCCGTCCTCGTTGAAGGGCTCGTTGACCACGTCCCAGTGGTCGATGCGTCCCTTGTAGCGGCCGGCTTCGGCGGCGATGTGGTCGTTCATGACGGTGCGCAGACTGTCGGCGGTCCAGCTGCCGTTGCTGACCCAGCCGGGCAGTTGGCTGTGCCAGACCAGGGTGTGGCCGCGGACCTTCTGGCCGTGCGCCTCGGCGTAGTCGACGACGGCGTCGGCGCCGGACCAGTTGTAGCTGCCGCGGGTCGGCTCGACCGATTCCCACTTCATCTCGTTGCCGGGCGTGATGGAGTCGAACTGCTCGCCGACGACGGCCCCGTACGTGCCGTTGAGCTTGGATGCCGTGACGGCCGTGCCGTAGTAGATGCCCTTGGCGGCGGCGAGGTCTCGTAGTACGGGCTCGGCGGCGGCCCCCGGCTGCGGACTGTCGGCGGCGTGACCGGAGACGGCTCCCCCGATCACCAGCGAGGCCGCGGCCAAGGTGCCCAACGCGGTTCTGCGTAAGCTCTGGAGCTTCATGGACGTCCCTCTCATGATGGCTTCACGTCACTTCCGGAATTTCCGGAAGACTTCTGCAAAGTTTCGAGAGTGCGTCCGGAACGGTAGAGGTGTGCGGGGTAACCGTCAACGGAGGTGGGGCAGTTGACCGAAGGGGACGCCGGGGACGGGGTGGCGCGGGACGCCCGGGGCAAGGTCACGATCACGGAGATCGCCCGCGCGGCGGGAGTCTCCGTACCGACCGTTTCGCGGGTGGTCAACGGCCGGTCGGACGTGTCGCCTGGTACCCGCGCCCGGGTCGAGGACCTGCTGCACCGGCACGGCTACCGCAGGCGGCCGACCGCCTCCCGGGACCGTGCCGCGCTGCTCGACCTGGTCTTCAACGACCTCGACAGCCCCTGGGCGGTGGAGATCATCCGGGGCGTGGAGGAGGTGGCGCACGCGGCGGGCATCGGCACGGTCGTCTCGGCGATCCACGGCCGTACGGGCGACGCCCGCCAGTGGATGACGAACCTCCGGGCCCGCGCCTCGGACGGCGTCATCCTGGTCACGTCCGTCCTGGAGCCCGTCCTGCACGAGGAGTTGCGCCGCCTCGGTGTACCGCTCGTGGTGATCGACCCGGCGGGCTCTCCCGCCCTCGACGCGCCCACGGTCGGTGCGACCAACTGGGCGGGCGGGATGTCCGCCACCGAACATCTGCTGCGGCTCGGCCACCGCAGGATCGGTTTCGTCGCGGGCCCACCCCGGCTGCTCTGCTCGCGGGCCCGCCTCGACGGCTACCGCGCGGCCCTGGACCGTGCCGGGATCAGCGCCGACGAGTCGCTGATCGTGCCCGGCGACTTCTACCACGAGGCCGGTTTCACCGGCTGCGCCGCCCTGCTCGACCTCACCGAACCGCCCACGGCTCTCTTCGCAGCGAGCGACCAGATGGCGATGGGCGCGGTCGAGGCACTGCGCCGGCGGGGGCTGCGGGTCCCGGAGGACATGAGCGTGGTGGGTTTCGACGACCTTCCGGAAGTCCGCTGGTCGTCTCCCCCGCTCACCACGGTCCGCCAGCCCCTCGCCGAGATGGGGAAGATGGCGGTGCGTACGGTCCTGCGGCTCACCCGGGGCGAGGAACTCGACTCGCCCCGGGTGGAGTTGGCGACCGAACTGGTCGTGCGGGCGAGCACGGCGCCGCCTGTCGACTGACGCCGGTCAGTTCAGATAGGGCTTCAGCAAGTCGTCCGTGACGCCGGCGAGTCGAGCCGCCGCCTCGGGCGAGAACAACTCGGCCTGCACGGCCAGCCTCGTGTACAGGCTGAACGCGCTGAGCGGTTCCTTGGGCGGTGTGTCGAGAAGTCCGAGGATCGGGGGTACGACAGCGGTCGCCGGTTTCGCCGACGCCTTCTGCCGTTCGATGAACGCCGCTGTCGGAGCGTCGTACTCGCCGGCGAAGCTCGTCGAGGTCGTGCCCGGGTGGAACAGCACGTATCGCACGGGCCCCGCGCCATGGCGCTCGGCGAAGGTGACGCCGTGCAGATCGTTGAGCCGCCCGGTCACGAACATCGCCCGCACGCCGTCGTACTGTCCGGCGCTCTGCAGGTCGTCCCAGTCGACCGGGGTGTCCTGGCCCGGCCCGGCCACGTTGACGACGACCGGTCCTTCGGACTTTTCGAGGGCGCCGAGCAGGCCGTGGCCGAGCAGCACACGGCTCAGGTAGAAGAGCGCGAAGTTGCCCTCCAGCCCTTCGGGGGTCACCCGTCGGCCGGTCCGGAAGTAACGCGCGCACAGGACGAGGCCGTCGATCCTCGGGTAGGCCCCGGCCAGTTCGTCGGCAGTGCGCCTGGTACTCGACATCAGGCTGAGGTCCGCGGGGACGAAGGCGAGACTTCCCGGCGTCCGGTCCGCCTCACGGGCCAGTTGCCGGCCCTTCTCCGGGTTCCTGCCGACCACCACGACGTGGTCGCCTCTTGCGAACAGGGCTCGGGCGACGGCCGCGCCGATGCCATCGGTGCCACCTGTGATCACGAAGGTCTTCGTCATGAGGCCGACAGTACCAATCAGACCAACTAAATGAACCAGCAAGTTCAATATCGAGACGCCGCCGTCAGACTTCCGGCCGGTGCTCCCATCCGCGGTCCGTGCGGGTCAGCTCGTGAAAACCGGCCGTGGTCAGGCGGCGGATCGCGTCGGCGGCATCGGTGTCTTCGGTGTCGTCGGACGACTCGTACGCCAGCAGCCTCCGCACTCCGCAGAGCCGCAGCCAGTGGGCGGCCTGGGCGAGGAGCCACTGCTCCAGTCCGTCCGTCGGGTGCTCGATGTGGAAGTTGCCGATGTCGGCGAGGCCACCGCCGCGGGCATGGCGTTCGGGGCGGTCCAGGGCGGTGTCGACCTCGATGAAGCCGAGCGCCCGCCCGTCGGTGCGGGCGGTGAACCGGGTGCCGCACTCGCCGAGCGTGCGGTCGACGGAGACACCCGGCAGGGGCGCGATCGACGGCAGGTCCGCCACCTCGGCGATCAGCAGGATCTCCGTATGGCCCGTGTGCCGGAAACCGGCCCGTTCGTAGGCGGCCCGGATGTGCGGCCAGGGCCGGGGAACGCCGTACACGGCCGGTGCGGGCAGGGCGCCGTCGGCGTAGCGGACGCGGACGTTCCAGCGGGCCAGTTGAGCCAGACAGGCCGCCATGAGCAGGTCGGCGGCCTGTTCGGAGTCCGGCCAGAAGGAGGCGGGCGGATGGCAGACGAACCAGTCGATCTCACCGGCGTCCCGGTAGTGCTCGCCGACCTCGGCGTCGGCCCGGTAGCGCAGCAGATGCGCGCCGGCGACCACGTACCGGCGCTGCTCGGCGACGAGGGTGATCCGCTCGGCCACCCAGGGGTCGGTGATGAACTCGTCGGGCTGTCGCGTCATGTCGCTGAGCACGGTGTTCACGGAGACCGAGACACCGGGGACGACGGCGGCGACGTGGGAGTTGACGAGCTCGGTGAGCTGGTCGCGGTCGTCGCGGTGGAAGGGGCGCACCGTGGGCGCGGACATACGGGGACCTCCTGGTCGGTGAGCGTGAGGAGGCCGCCATGAGGTGCGGTACGCGGGTGAGGGTACGCCGCGCCGGATGGTCCCGCCACGGGGTTTTCCGCCGGCTGGCCGGGCCCGCGACCCGGGTCTAGCGTGCGAGGAGGAGCGCTCCTGTCGGACGCCGGATGCCTGACGTCGGAAAGAGGGATGGCCATGAAGTTCGACAAGCCGGTCCCCGGCGGCCCCTGCTGGACCGAGCTGGGGACCAGTGACCTGGCGGCGGCCAAGCGGTTCTACGCCGACATCTTCGGCTGGCGCCCGGAGACGGACCCCCGTCCGGAGGCGGGCGGCTACACCCTCGCGCACCTCGGCGACGCGCCCGTCGCCGCCCTGACCCCGCTCTTCCAGGAGTCGCAGCCCGTCGCCTGGAACGTGTCGTTCGCGGTGTCCGACGCGGAGGCGGCCGTCCAGGCCGTACGGGACGCGGGCGGCACGGTCGTCCTCGACCCCATGGACGTGTTCGACCTGGGCACCTTCGCGGTGGTCGCCGACCCGGGCGGCGCGGTCTTCCAGCTCTGGCAGGCACGGACCTTCCCCGGCGCGGGTCTGTTCAACGCGCCGGGCTCGCTCGCCTGGGTCGAACTGATGACCCGCGACACCGAGGCGGTCACCGCTTTCTACACAACCGTGTTCGGCTGGACCGTCAACGCCTCCGACTTCTACACGCAGTGGGGCATCGACGGCGCCGACTTCGGCGGCATGGTCGAGATGGGCGACAAGTTCCCGCACGAGGTGCCCCCGCACTGGCTGCCGTACTTCGCCGTCGAGGATGTCGACGCCACCGCCGGGGCCGCTACGCGGGCGGACGGGCGCCTGCTGATGGAACCCACCTCGGTCCCGGAGGGTCCGCGCATCGCGGTGCTCCGGGATCCGCAGGGGGCGGTGTTCGGTATCTACAAGGCCGGCGGAGAAGGCCGCTGAATGCAGTGACCGTCAGACGCGCGGAGCGCGCAGCCGGCCTTCCAGCTGGACCAGCAACTCGCCGAGCAGCGCCGCCAGTTCCCGCTGCCCGTCGGCGTCGAGGCCGGACAGGACGGCTGTCTCGTACGAGAGCTGTTCGGGCAGGATGCCGTCGACGAGGTCACGTCCGGCGTCCGTGAGGCGCACATGGGCGACGCGGCGGTCGCGGGTGTCGCCGCGGCGTTCGACCAGGCCGCGCTCGGTGAGCTGCTTGAGCCGTTTGGTGACCGCGGCGCCGGAGGAGAACGTCTCGCGGGCCAGTTCACCGGGGGTCAGTTCGAGACCGGTCCGGCGCAGGGCACCGAGGAGGTCGAACTCGGGGCGGGTGAGCCCGGCATGGCGCAGTGGCGCGTCCTCGGCCTGCTGGAGGAGCGCGGCACTGCGGTTGATGCGGCCGATGATCTCCATGGGTCCGGTGTCGAGGCCGGGGTGGACCGTCTGCCACTGCCGTACCACCGCGGCGAGGGTGTCCCCCGCGACGGGCCGCCCGGCCGTGTCTCCCTCGGTCCTCTCGTCGCCGACCGTGCCGCCTCCGGTGACCGCCCGCCCGTTCGCTGCCGTCATGCCTGTGCGCCCTCCAGAGCGTGCAGTCCCTGTCGTCGTACCGTCGCCGCGAGCGTACGGTGTCCGGCCCGCTCGGCGAGCATCACCCGCTCCGCCGGCAGGGCACGCTGCCACCACTCGCCGGTCGCCGCGTCGGCCGTGGCGCGCAACTCGACGAGCACGGCGGCCAGGTGACGGCGGGCGGACTGCAGCGCACCGAGGTCGGGGCGGTCGGCGGCGATCAGTCGAGCGGCGTGCTCGCGGGCGCTCTCCACGGCGCCGAGGGCGTCCTCGACGCAGTCGCCGGCGCGCCGGTTGGTGACCGCGACGGCCGC
Organism: Streptomyces sp. NPDC050704; assembly: GCF_040654355.1. Lineage (NCBI taxonomy): Bacteria > Bacillati > Actinomycetota > Actinomycetes > Kitasatosporales > Streptomycetaceae > Streptomyces > Streptomyces sp. NPDC050704. The sequence continues at coordinate 35,782 of NZ_JBFAHW010000051.1, forward strand.
GACGAAGCCGGCCAGCGCGCCGACGAACGTGTCCACGAGCCGGTCCGTCATGAGTTCGCCGGGCGCCTGGTAGCCCGCGAACTCGGTGATCAGGAGGGCCATGGGGGTCACGCAGATGCTGCCGAGCCAGTAGTTGCGGCTGATCAGGGCCTCGGCGCCGAAGTTGAAGGCGAGGCAGCACAGGACGAGCGCGGCCGGGCCGAGGTGGGCCAGCGGGGCGACCGCCGCGAAGAGCAGGACGCCGACGAGGTTGCCGACGACGCGCTGCACCCCGCGGCTCCAGGTCAGGGCGATGTTCGCCTGGTAGAGCGAGGCGGCGGTGACCAGGGCCCAGAACGGCCGTCCCACCCCGAGCGCCAGCGACACGTACCCGGCGAGGGCGCAGCCGAGCGCGGTGCGCAGGGCGAGCGGCAGGAGCGGGCCGAGCCTGCTCACCAACGGCCGTTTTCCGACGGCCGGTTCGGCCTCCACGCCGAGGAGTTCGTCGGCCGCCGACGCCAGGTGCACGCGCGGCACGGGGTTCGTCCCGCGCAGGTCGCGCGCCCAGGAGCGCAGCCGCTCCGGGTCCGTGTCGGCGGGGGCGGCGAGCGCGACCTCGGCCCGGACGACGAGCCGTTCGAGGGCGCGGCGCGGCTCCGAGCGGGCGCCGGTGGCGAGCAGGGACTGCCAGGCGGCGTGCACGGCGGCGGCCGCGGCGGCCCGGGCCCGCTCATGACCGGGGTCTGTGGCCGTGCCGGTACCCGCGCCGCCCGTCTCGGCGTACGCGGCGGCGGCGTTCAGGGCGCGGGCGGTGGCACAGCGCTCCGGCCCGTGCGGGCGCAGGAGGGCGGGTGCCATGCCGATGAGCCAGGCCCAGGTGCCCGCCGCGGCGACGAGCGCGAGGTGGCCGGGAACCTGGCCGATCGTCTGCGGGGCGAAGAGGGAGGCCGAGCTGATGAAGACGAAGATCACCGGTCCGGGCGGACCGATGCGGGACGCGTCGCACAGCGCCTTCTGTACGGCGGCGAGCAGCGCACCGACGGCCACCAGGACCACGGCGGAGGACGTGAGCGACGCCGCGACCAGCGCGATCGCCACCGAAGCGAGCATGCCGAGCGCGAGCCAGGCGAGGGCTCGGGCGCGGGCGGCGTACGGCAGGTTGTGGGCGTAGAGCGCACAGAGCGCCCCGGCCATCGTGTACATCGCCAGGTCGAGGCGGCCGAGTGCCAGCAGCGTCAGGTTCGGCACGCCCGTCGCGACGACCACGCTCAGCGCGGGCTTGAACCAGATGTCGGAGGGCCGGCCGATACGCAGCACGCCGGCGAGGGGCAGCCGGCGCACGCGCGGGGGTGTGGGTGGCGCACTGCTCATAGCCATAAGATTAGCAGGTGTTTTACTCGTGAAAGATATCTCCGAGACGCACCATGCCACGCCCCCATCCGCGATGGCCGCGATGCACCCCCGCACGCTCCCCGCGTACCTCCTTGCGCTCGCTTGCGCACCGCTCGGCCCGGGCATCTCTTCGACCGGACTGCCCTACACCGTCGAGCGGGAGGTACGCGGTGCACGGACCGGCGTCATCCGGCTGGCTGCTCGTCGCGCTGTGCGCGGCGACCGGGGCCTACTGTCTGCTGCGCATGCGCAGCGCCGTCGAGGAACAGCGCCGCACAGCGGGCGGCGAGGCCCTCATGGGGTTCGGCATGGCCGCGATGGCCGTGCCCGCGGCGGTGCTCGCACCGCCGCGCTGGGCCTGGGTCGCCTGTACGGCCGTGTTCGGCGCGGCCGCACTGCACGCCCTGTGGGCGGCACGGACCGGTCCGCACCATCTGCATCACCTGGTGGGGGCGTCCGCGATGGTCTACATGGCGGCGGTGATGGCGAGCGGGGCGCACGCGGGGGTTCCCGTGCTGACCGGGGTACTCCTCGTGTACTTCACCGGGTACGTGCTGTGGACCGGCACGCGGCTGGTACCGGTCGCCGTCGCCGGGCACGGGGGCGGGGGCAGCCACCGGACGACCGGCTGGGGCGACCGCGTGGAGGTGTCGCGGGCCTGCCGGCTCTCGATGGGCATCGGGATGCTCGCCATGCTTCTCACGCTCTGAACCGGAACTGCCGCGCTCCGAGCCGGTACTGCCGCACTCCGAGCCGGTGCTGCCAGGCACAGGCCGTGGCTCCTTTACGAAACCGTGGTGTGCGTCACTTGCCGCGACAGCCCGTATCCTCCGGCACCGCCCCGCTCATAGGCTGCGCCCATGATGGTCCCCGCGGCATTGTTGCTGCTCGGCGCCCTGGCCGCCGTTGTCGCTCCGCGGCTGCTCGCGCGAACGGTCTGGCTGGACCGCGAACCGGTGGTCGCCCTGTGGATGTGGCAGTGCGTGGTGGTGGCCGTCCTGCTGTGCTGCGCGCTGTCGATGACGCTCAGCGCGGCCGCCGCCTGGCAGGCGGTCCGCGGCCAGGTGTTCGCCCCCGCGCCGGCCACCGTCGTGGAGGCGTACGCGCTCGCCGGTGGGCCGTGGGCCGCGACGACCGCCGTGACACTCGCGCTGGGCGGTGTCTGGAGCGCGGCGATGCTGGTCCGCGAGATCGCCCGGGCCCGGGCGCGACGCCGTCAGCGGCGGGCCGAACTCCTCGTACGCGCCCCGCTGTTGCCCGGCGAGGAGCCCGGCAGCGACCGCCTCGTCGTCCTTGAGGCCGCGCGTCCGGACGCCTGGTGGCTGTCCGGGGCGGCGCCCCAACTCGTCATCACCACGGCCGCGTTGCGTCGCCTCAAGGGGCGGCAGCTGGACGCGGTGCTCGCCCACGAGCAGGGCCACGCGCGGGCCCGGCACGACTGGCTGCTGCACTGTTCGGGCGCGCTGGCCAACGGTTTCCCGCAGGTCCCCGTGTTCGCGGCGTTCCGCGACGAGATGCACCGGCTGGTCGAACTCGCCGCCGACGACATGGCGTCACGCCGCTTCGGCCGGCTGACGACCGCCCTCGCGCTGGTGGAACTCAACGAGGACCGGGGCGTGTTCGGCCCCTGTCCCACCCCGCTGTCCCATGTCCCGCAGCGCGTCCACCGGCTGCTCACTCCCCCGGACCGCCTGCCGCCCGCCCGTCGGCTCCGGCTCACGGCCGCCGCGGCACTGGTGCCGGTGATCCCGGTCCTGGTGACCTTCGTACCGGGTCTGCGGGCCCTGGGGTAGCCGCACTCACAGCGAACCCACAGCAGGCCGGACACCCCGGTTGGCCTCCGTCCCCACCCGTCGGCGAGGATCGGTGCATGCACTCCCCACCCGTCGACTCGCCGCCCCACACGCCGACTCCCGGGATCGCCCTGCGCGTGGCGGCGGCCCTCGCCGTTCCCTCCGTACTGCTGCTCGTCCTGGTCGCGATGTCCTGGCACCCGCTCATGTCCCTCGACGGCGACATCGCCCGTACCAGCCACCGCTGGGCGGTCGACGATCCCGACACGACCCAGGCCTTCCGCATCCTGACCGACTGGGTGTGGGATCCCTGGACGATGCGCGCCCTGTGCGCCGTCACCGTGCTGTGGCTGGTGCTGCGCCACTCGGCATGGTGGCTCGCCCTCTGGCTGACCGCCGCTTCCGTACTCGGCACCCTGCTGCAGCAGGGGCTGAAGGCGGCGATCGACCGGGAGCGCCCCGTCTGGCCCGACCCCGTGGACTCCGCCCACTACGCGGCTTTCCCCTCCGGCCACGCCCTGACGGCCGTGGTGGTGTGCGGCCTGCTGCTCTGGCTCCTGCGCCTGTACGGTGCCGGACGCGTCCTGTGGCGTATCGCGCTGACCCTCGCGCTGGTGTCCGTCATCGGTGTGGGCCTGACCCGTATCTGGCTGGGCGTGCACTGGCCGACGGACGTGCTCGGCGGCTGGCTCCTGGGTGCCCTGGTGGTGGCGCTGGCGGTGGGGACGTACACGAGGTTCCGGGGCGACGCGGAGCTCCGCTGACGGCACGGCCGCCCCTGCCCCACCGATCCGACTCCCCCACGGCAGCCACGCGTTGGACAAAAGCGCCGGTAAAGTCCAGCCCATGGCTGCCGTGTTGTTCGACTTCTCCGGAACCCTTTTCCGTATCGAATCCACCGAGTCCTGGCTGCGCGCGGTACTCGCCGAGGCCGAAGTCTCCCTCCCGGACCCGGAGTTGATCCGGACGGCGAAGGAGCTGGAGACCGTGGGCGCGCTCCCGGGCGGGGCCGACCCGTCGGGACCGTTGCCGGACGACGTGGCCGCCCTGTGGGACATCCGCGACCAGAGCGCCGAGCTGCACCGGGCCACGTACACCGGCCTCTCCCGCCAGGTGGCGCTTCCCGATCCGGGGCTGCACGACGCGCTGTACGACCGCCATATGGCTCCGGCCGCCTGGCGGCCCTATCCTGACGCGGCCGAGGTGCTGGGCGCGCTGCGCGAGCGCGGTGTCCCGGTCGGGGTGGTGAGCAACATCGGCTGGGACCTGCGGCCCGTGTTCCGCGACCACGGCCTCGACCGGTACGTCGGCGCGTACGTCATGTCGTACGAGCACGGCATCCAGAAGCCGGACCCCAGGCTGTTCGCCACGGCCTGCCAGGCTCTCGGGGCCGACCCGCGGGACACCCTGATGGTCGGCGACAACCGGCACGCGGACGGCGGCGCCGCCGCCCTGGGCTGCGAGGTGCACTTCGTCGACCATCTGCCGGTCGCCGAACGGCCGGACGGACTTCTGCCCGTACTGGACCTGGTGGGCGCGCACCGCCGCTGATCCGGGGCGCCTGCCGACGCGGGACCCAGGTGTGTACCAGCCGCCCGCCCGAGGCGATCCCCCGCGTCGCCCCGAGCGAACGGCAGCCCGGTGAGAATCCCCCTTCAGAGGACTGACCGAACGTTCTGAGTATAGTTGGCTGGCAGCCAGTCAACGCAGGAGTACAGGATGTCCCCTCGCAGCGCATCGGTCAATGAAGAGCTGCGGCGGCGCTCCCGGGAGAGGCTTCTGCAGGCGGCTCTCGAACTGGTCAGTGAGCGTGGGTACGAGGCCACGACACTGGGCGACATCGCGGACCACGCGGGCTCGGCCCGCGGTCTCGTCTCGTACTACTTCCCCGGCAAACGCCAGCTCGTCCAGTCGGCCGTGCACCGGCTGATGCACCGCACGCTGGAGGAGGCGCTGGAGCGCGAGCCGCGCACCGAGGACGGCCAGGAACTCATGGCACGGGCCATCGACGCCATCCTGGGCCTCGCCCGGGACCACCCCGTGCTGATGCGCCAGCACATGGCGGGCATCCTCCAGGGCGAGGGGTTCATGCAGTGCGTCGAGCAGCGGCGACTGGCGGAGCTGCTCGGCGAGACCGTCGCCCGCTACCGCTCGGCGGACGCGGCCGTCGACTACCCGATGCTGCGCGCGGTGCTGATGGGCGCGGTGTACGCGGCTCTCGTGCCCGGCGCCCCGATGCCCGTGGCGGCCCTGCGGTCCGAGCTGTTCCGGCGCTACGGCATCGACTGGGAGCGGGGAGTCCCGCCGGACGCCGAAGCACCCGACGAGACCTGCCGTGAGGACCTCTCACGGTTCTTCGCTCCCGAAAGCCGCGGGACAGGCCGCGGAGGAGGCCGTGCGGATGGCCGTGCGGGAGGCCCTGCGACGGACGTGGCCGGTCAGTCGAAGTAGTCCGGCTGCGTCTGGACGTTCAGCTCGCCCAGGCGGACCCGCTTCGCCGGGTCCGTACGACGGTCGTTGATCTTCAGGACGTCGAAGCCCTTGGCGGTGTCGTTCGAGTAGATGTAGCCGTTGTAGTAGTACGCCGACCAAGAGCCGCCGAAGGTGGGCCGGTCGGTGGCTATCGGGCCGCGCTCGAAGTAGGCGATCTCCTTGGGCTTCGAGGAGTTGGTGAAGTCCCAGACGGAGATACCGCCCTGGTACCAGGCCTGGACCATGATGTCCTTGCCCTTGACCGGGATCAGCGAGCCGTTGTGCGCCACGCAGTTCTCCGTGTCCGCCTGGTGGCGGGAGATCTTGAAGTAGCTCTTGAAGACGAGCTTGCGGTTGTCGCCCTTGCCGACGATGTCGTAGATGCCGTTGGCGCCGCGGTTCGGCCCTACGGCCTCGTTGCAGGTGGCCGCACCGCCACCGCCCAGCTCGTCGACGAAGACGACCTTGTCGGCCTTCTGGTTGAAGCTCGCCGAGTGCCAGAACGCGAAGTTCACGTTGTCCTGGACCTGGTCGATGATCCTCGGATGCTCCGGGTCCTTGATGTCGAACAGGATGCCGTCGCCCATGCAGGCGCCCGCCGCGAGGTCCTCGGAGGGCAGCACGGTGATGTCGTGGCAGCCGGTGGTCTTGGAGACGCCCGGGTTGGTTGGCCCGCCCGGGTTGCCGCCGCCGTCCGGTCCCTCACCGGGGAAGAGGACGGGGAAGTTCACCACCGCCGCCTTCTCGGGGGCACTGCGCGGCACCTTGATGACCGAGATGCCGTCGTGCGGCGGCCGGCAGTCGGGGAACGCGGTGCTCGGCGAGTACGAGGAGACGTAGACGTAGACGTTCCTGCGCTCCGGCACCAGCGTGTGGGTGTGCGAGCCGCAGGCGGTCTCGACGGCGGCGACGTACTTGGGGTTCTTCTTGTCGCTGATGTCGAAGACCTTCATGCCCTCCCACGACGACTTCTCGGTCGCGGGCTGCGAGGTGCTGCTGCACGAGTTGTCGCTGCGCGAGGAGTCGGTGGAGAGGAAGAGCAGGTCGCCGGAGACTGAGATGTCGTTCTGCGAGCCCGGGCAGAGCACCTGGGAGATCGTCTTCGGGGCCTTCGGGTTGCTGATGTCGAAGATGCGGAAGCCGTCGTAGTTTCCGGCGAACGCGTACCTGCCCTGGAAGGCGAGGTCCGAGTTGGTGCCGGGCAGCGCGTCCTTGGGGATGTTCGTGATGTGCTCGATGTTGTCCGAGTGGACGATTTCGTCCTGCCCCGGTATCTCGTCGCTCGCGATCGCCGGAGCGGCCGTCAGCAGTGCGGCGAGGAGTCCCGCCGCGGTGGCGGCAACTCCCAGACGTCTGCGCCGCGTTCGGTGGCTGTGAAACAGGGTCACTGCGTCCTCCCTCAGTCGTTCGTGGTCGAACGGTTCAGGCACCCCCGCAGTATCGTCTTCATCATGTACAGATCAATAGGTGGCAACACACTCGTAATGAATGTTTTTGATCAACGGCACGCCGAAGCGTGCTAGGACGGTCAACAACTCTCGTGAGGTGTCTGCCGATTCACGTGTCACAGGAGGTCGCTGTGCCCTCTCGCCGTATGTCCCGCCGTACGTCTCGTCGTTTGATCGCGGCATCCGTCACGGCCGGCGTCCTCGCGCTCGGCGGCTGCACCGGCTCGGACGACGAGCCCAGGTCCGCCTCGGGGACCGGCCCTTCGGTGATCGCACCGGGCAAGCCGGGCGAGGCCGCCGAGACGCTCTCCGCCGAGGACGCCGCCAAGCAACGCACCGACGACGACACCCCCAACTCGGCCGACATCGACTACGCGCGGATGATGATCGAGCATCACACCCAGGCGCTGGAGATGACCGAACTCGCCCCGAAGCGCGCCCGGTCGACCGGCGTGAAGCGGCTCGCCGAGCGGATCGCGGCCGCGCAGGGTCCGGAGATCGACTCCATGGAGGGCTGGCTCAAGACCCACGGCGACAAGAAGACGAGCGGCGAGCACGGCCACAGCGACGGCAACAGCGACGGCCACGGTCAGGAGACGATGCCGGGCATGGCGACCCAGGCGCAGCTGAAGAAGTTGCGCGCGGCCGACGGCGACGCGTTCGACCAGCTCTTCCTGAAGCTGATGATCACCCACCACACCGGGGCGATCACCATGGCCACGGACGTCCTCTCGCAGGGCAACAACATCCAGATCGGCGAGATGGCCGACGACGTGATCGCGCAGCAGACGGCCGAGATCAGCAGGATGCGCGACATGTCCTGACGGAGCCCTCCGCACCGGACGGCGCAGGTCTGAGCCGGCCTTCGGCATCGGACGGCGAGGGGCGCGGGTCCTTCAGCGGCGGGCGTGGCGCGGCGTCAGGAAGCCCGCGTCCCGCGCGCCGGCGATCAGCCTGAGCGAGCGGCGTCGACTGCGGCCGGTCACTGACATCACCGCGAGCACCGGATCCCGGCCCGCCTCCTGGGCCGCCAGATACTCCTCGGCCACGAGCCGCCGGCCCTCGGTGCCGCGCGGCGGGGCGGGGCGCGCGTGGCGCTTGTCCGGCGCCTGGCCCTCGGGGGCAGCGCCCGCCGTCACGGCCGCGCCCCCGCACGCCTCCAGGAGCGGGCCCTCGATCCAGTCCGGAAGCGCCGCCAAGTCGTCGAGGGACAGCGCCGGTTGGGCACGTACGTCCTCGATGGAGACGTATCCGTCGCAGACCACGGCGAGTACGTCGACCCGGACGGCGTCGGCGCCGTCATCGTCACCGTTGAAGGACAGCCTGACGTTGCACCACGTCGTGGCGGTGTCGTGCTCCCGCACTTCCCAGGCGGGCCACACAGATACCGCGGCATCCGGCCCAAAGTGATCCGAAAGATGAAGAAAGTATGGTTCCAGCACATACGCAACGTAACCGCATAATCACATTCGCTGCGAGCAGGCACGCATGCTGACATGGCACGGCACCCCGTCGGCGCAGCACCGTGCGCCCTCTCGCGACGGCACCGCGCTCCTCCCCCTCCCCGAGCGCGCGATGCGGTGCGATGCTGGAACCAGCAGCGATCTCCTCGTTCTGGTCGGGGAAGGGGTTCCGCCGTGCTGCGAGTGGCCGTCGTGGGGTCGGGGCCGAGTGGGGTCTACGCCGCGCAGAGTCTCGTCCAACAGAGTCAGGTACCCGGGGTCCGAGTGGATGTCCTGGACCGGCTGCCGTGCCCGTACGGTCTGGTGCGCTACGGCGTGGCGCCGGACCACGAGAAGATCAAGTCGCTGCAGAACAATCTGCGGACGGTCCTGGAGCACGAGCGGGTGCGGTTCCTGGGCGGCGTGCGGGTCGGCCCGGACGGGCTGCCGACGGCTCGGCTGCGGGAGCTGTACCACGCGGTCGTGTACTGCGTGGGTGCCGCCGCCGACCGCCGCCTCGGGGTGCCGGGCGAGGAGTTGCCCGGCAGCTGGTCGGCGACCGAGTTCGTGTCCTGGTACAGCGCTCACCCGGACGCCGTGTCCGACGGATTCGTGCCCGGCGCACGGGCGGCGGTGGTCATCGGCGTCGGGAACGTGGCGGTGGACGTGACCCGGATCCTGGCCCGCGGCGTCGCGGAGCTGAGCCCCACCGACATGCCGCAGGGTGCACTCGCCGCGCTGTCCCACAGCCAGGTGCGGGAGATCCAGATGGTGGGGCGCCGCGGCCCGTCGCAGGCCCGCTTCACCACCAAGGAGCTGCGTGAGCTGGGCGGCCTGCCGGACACCGACGTGGTCGTGGATCCGGCGGAGCTGGCGCTCGATCCGGGGTACGCGGACCCTTCCGGCCTGCCCGCCGCACAGCGCCGCAACGTCGAGGTGATGCGCGGCTGGGCCGAGCGGCCGCCGAGCGGAGGCTCCCGGCGGATCCGGCTCCGCTTCTTCCTGCGCCCGGTCGAACTGCTCCCCGAGGGCGAGCGCGTGGGCGCGGTGCGCTTCGAACGGACGGTGCCGGACGGGCACGGCGGCGTGACGGGCACGGGGCGGTACGAGGACATCGAGGCCCAGCTGGTACTCCGCTCGGTCGGCTACCGCGGAGTGCCGCTTGACGGGCTGCCGTTCGACGCGGAACACGGCACCGTGCCGCACCTGGCGGGCCGCGTCCTGCGGGACGGCTCGGTGGCACCGGGCGAGTACGTGGCCGGCTGGATCAAGCGCGGCCCGACAGGCGTGATCGGCACCAACCGCCCGTGCGCGAAGGAGACGGTGACCTCACTACTGGAGGACGCCCCGGCCCTCGCACAACGCGAGGTCCCGGACGATCCCCTCAACGTCCTGCGCACGGAGGGCCTGAGCCCGGTCGAGTGGACGGGCTGGCAGGCAATCGAACGAGCAGAGGCGGAGCTGGGCGCTTCGCTGGGCCGAGGCGTGGTAAAGCTCCCCGACTGGCGGTCACTGATGCAAGCGGCCCGAGCAGCAGGCGCCCCCTAAGGGGCGCGGGGAACTGCGCGACCAGCCACGACCGGCCCGCAGATTCCCTACGGCCTCGCACGCGCAGCAGAGTCACAAGCGCTCCTCTGGGCAGGACACCTACCGGCAACAGACCGGAAATCAACAAACTGTTCAACCCGCATACGGTCACGAACAGTCCCCGCTCCCCCGCCGCCCCTGGAGTGCCCATGGCAACCACCACCCCCGCACGTCAAGTGCACCCCGTGGACGAGGTCCCACCCGTCCGCCACCTCGCCGCGTTCGGGCTGCAGCACGTCCTCGCGATGTACGCGGGAGCCGTGGCGGTCCCGCTGATCGTGGGCAGCGCGATGAAGCTGTCGCCCGCGGACATGGCGTACCTGATCACGGCCGATCTGCTGCTGTGCGGTATCGCGACGCTCATCCAGTGCGTCGGCTTCTGGCGCTTCGGGGTGCGGCTGCCGATCATGCAGGGGTGCACGTTCGCGGCCGTGGGGCCGATGGTGCTGATCGGCACGGGCGACGGCGGGCTGCCCGCCATCTACGGGTCCGTGATCGTCGCCGGGCTCGCGATCATCCTGCTGGCACCGGTCTTCGGGAAGCTGCTGCGGTTCTTCCCGCCGCTCGTCACGGGCACGGTGATCCTGATCATCGGCCTCTCGCTGCTGCCGGTGGCGGGCAACTGGGCGGCGGGCGGGGTCGGTTCACCCGACTTCGGCGAGCCGAAGAACCTGGGGCTCGCGGCCTTCGTCCTCGCGGTGGTGCTCGCCGTGCAACGGTTCGCGCCGGTCTTCCTGAGCCGGATCGCGGTACTGCTCGGCATCGTGGTGGGGCTCGCGGTCGCGGTGCCGTTCGACTTCACGGACTTCGGCGGGGTCGGGGACGCGGACTGGCTGGGGATCAGTACGCCGTTCCACTTCGGCGCGCCCACCTTCGAGGCGTCGGCGATCGCGTCGATGCTGGTCGTGGCGCTGGTGACGATGACCGAGACGACAGGCGACTTCATCGCGGTCGGCGAGATGACCGACCGGAAGATCGAGCCCCGTACGCTCTCCGACGGCCTGCGCGCCGACGGCCTCTCCACGGTCCTCGGCGGCGTCTTCAACACCTTCCCGTACACGGCGTACGCGCAGAACGTCGGCCTCGTCGGCATGACGCGGGTCCGCAGCCGCTGGGTCGTCGCCGCGGCGGGCGGCATCCTCGTCCTGCTCGGCCTGCTGCCCAAGCTGGGCGCGGTGGTCGCGGCGATACCGGCCCCGGTGCTCGGCGGCGCGGGCCTGGTGATGTTCGGGACGGTCGCCGCGAGCGGGCTGCGGACGCTGGCTCAGGTGGAGTTCAAGGACAACAACAACCTGACGGTGGTGGCCGTTTCGGTCGCCGTGGGCATGCTGCCGGTCGGTGTGCCGACGGTGTACGAGAAGTTCCCGGACTGGTTCCAGACGGTGATGAACAGCGGCATCAGCGCGGGCTGCCTGACCGCGATCGTGCTGAACCTGCTCTTCAACCACCTTCCGGGTAAAGGCGGTTCAGCCGCCCCCGAGGTCGCCCCCGAGGCGGGCGGCCTGACCGGCGGCGGCAGTGAGGACGCTGTCGAGAAGCCCCGGAAAGAGATCGTCTAGGTCGTCCCGGCGCAGCCCGTTCATCTTGGCCGTGCCCCGGTAGATCTGCCGGATCACCCCGGCCTCGCGCAGCACCCTGAAGTGGTGCGTGGTGGTGGACTTGGTGACCGGCAGATCGAAGTGCGAACAGGAGAGCTCGTCGCCGACGGCGGCGAGCTCTCGCACGACCAGGAGCCGCATCGGGTCGGAGAGCGCGTGCAGCACGGCCTCCAACCGGATCTCCCCGGTCGCCGGGTGCGGAAGATCGCGGCTGCTGCTGGTCGGGGCGGCGGTCGTCACGGCGGCTCCAGTCCGTCGGGTCCGGAGGTCTCCGGAGAACCCATTCTACGAGATTGTACGAGAGTCCTCGTAGTTTGACATCCGCCGTACTACGATGCCTATCGTACGAGTCGTACACCGACCCCTGTCACGAATGGAGTCTGCCGTGAGCGCGCTCTTCGAGCCCTACACCCTGCGCGACATCACCATCCCCAACCGGGTGTGGATGCCGCCCATGTGCCAGTACTCCGCCGCACCGGTGGGCCCGGAGGCAGGCGCTCCGAACGACTGGCACTTCGCCCACTACGCGGCGCGCGCCGCCGGCGGGACCGGCCTGATCATCGTCGAGGCCACCGCGGTCAGCCCCGAGGGCCGGATCTCTCCGTACGACCTGGGCATCTGGAACGACACTCAGATCGACGCGTTCCGGCGGATCACGCGCTTCCTCAAGGGGCAGGGCACGGTCCCCGGGGTGCAGCTCGCGCACAGCGGCCGCAAGGGCTCGACCGACCAGCCCTGGAAGGGCGGCGCGCCGGTGGGTCCTGACGCCTACGGCTGGCAGCCGCTCGGCCCGAGCCCGGTCGCCTTCGACGACAACCACCCGGTGCCGACCGAGCTCACCGTGGACGGGATCCAGGAGGTCGTCGGGCAGTTCGCCGACGCCGCGCGCCGGGCACTGGCCGCCGGGTTCGAGATCGCCGAGATCCACGGCGCACACGGCTACCTGATCGGCGAGTTCCTCTCCCCGCACTCCAACCGGCGTACGGACGCGTACGGCGGCTCGTACGAGAACCGGGTGCGCCTCGCCCTCGAAGTCGTGGACGCCGTGCGCGAGGTCTGGCCCGCCGACAAGCCGCTGTTCTTCCGCATCTCGGCCACCGACTGGCTGGACGAGGACGGCTGGACGGCCGACGACACGGTCCGCTTCGCCGCCGAACTGGCGGACCACGGCGTGGACCTGCTCGACGTGTCCACCGGCGGCAACGCGTCCGGCGTACGCATCCCCGTGGGCCCGGGCTACCAGGTGCCCTTCGCCGCGCGCGTCAGGAACGAGACGTCGATGGCCGTCGCCGCCGTCGGACTCATCACCGAGGTCGAGCAGGCCGAGAAGATCCTCGCCAACGGCGAGGCGGACGCTGTGCTGCTGGGCCGGGAACTGCTGCGCAACCCCTCGTGGGCCCGGCTCGCGGCCCGCGAACTCGGAGCCGACGTGCACGTGCCGGACCAGTACCACCGCTCCGTCTGACGCTCCTCCCCCGCTCAGCCCGTCTTCTGGTCAGCCCGTCTTCCACCCCCACTGGGGACCGACCTGCTCCCATTCCGCGTCCCACGCCTCCATCCGCCGCCGCTCCAGACGGCCGCGTACGGTCCGGCCGCCGGCGAAGGGCAGGACGGCGGCGCTCATCCCCGCCAGCGTCCCGACCAGTGCCGCCCGCAGGTCGGCCTGGGCCTCGGTGGCGGGCCTGGTGGCGAGCCGGCCGTCACGGTCGTTCCACACGGTGACCGCCGTGCCGGCCGTGCTGCCCGCCTCGACCCGGGTCTGGCCGGTGTGCGCCGAACCGTCCGCCGCGGTCCAGCGAACCCTCGCCCACACTCGCTCGGCTCCGGTGGTGGTGGTGCCGGGCGCGCGCTCGGTGAGCAGCGCGGGCACGGCGCGCCACTCGGCCCGCTCCCGGTCGAGGCTGTGCTCGACCGACCGCGCGGTCGCCAGGCCCGCGAGGACCCCGGCGAGCAGGGTCAGCGTCCACGCGGCGAGCACGATCCAGGCTTCCAGCGCGTCACTGCGGCGCCGCAGCGGATTGGGCCACCATCGCCACAGCAACACCCTCGGACCACGTAACGCCGCCATCGAAGGCCCCTCCTCGTCGCGAGCACACACCTGATCCCCTTTCCATACGGGAGGGGTCGCCGGGGTGCTCAGACCGAGATGTTCACCACATCGCCGACCGCTATGGGGAGGGCTCTGACCTGCGGCGACGCCGCGTCCGGGGGTGACTGTCAGTGCCGGGGTGCAGACTGGCCCGTACCTGAGACAACGACGTCCGGAGGTGGTCTTCATGGCCGAGGTACTGCTCACCGTAGGCACGCGCAAAGGACTGTTCGTCGGGCGGCGGCGCGGCGGTGACTGGGAGTTCGACGAGAGTCCGTACTTCAACGCACAGGCCGTGTACTCGATCGCCATCGACACCCGAGGTGACGTGCCGCGGCTCCTCGTCGGCGGTGACAGCGCGCACTGGGGACCGTCCGTGTTCCACTCCGACGACCTGGGCCGCACCTGGACCGAGCCGGCGAAGCCCGCGGTCAAGTTCCCCGAGGACACCGGAGCCTCGCTGGAGCGGGTGTGGCAGCTGCACCCGGCGGCGGCCGAGCCGGACGTGGTGTACGCGGGCACGGAACCGGCGGCGCTGTACCGCTCGACGGACCGCGGCGAGTCCTTCGAGCTGGTGCGCCCGCTCTGGGAGCACCCCTCCCGCTCGCAGTGGGTGCCGGGCGGCGGCGGAGAGGGCCTGCACACCGTCCTCACCGACGCGCGCGACCCCCGCGCGGTGACGGTCGCCGTCTCGACCGCCGGTGTCTTCCGCACCAAGGACGGCGGGGAGAGCTGGGAGCCCTCCAACTCCGGTGTCTCCGCGGTGTTCCTGCCCGACCCGGATCCGGAGTTCGGGCAGTGCGTGCACAAGGTCGCGCGGGACGCGGTGACGCCGGACCGCCTGTATCTGCAGAACCACTGGGGGGTGTTCCGCAGCGACGACGCGGGGACGCACTGGACGGACATCGGCGAGGGGCTGCCGTCCACGTTCGGTTTCGCGGTGGCGGCCCATCCGCACCGCGGGGACACGGCGTACGTGTTCCCGATCACCGCCGACTCGGACCGGGTACCCGCCGACCGCCGATGTCGGGTCTACCGCACGGCGGACGCGGGCAAGAGCTGGGAGGCCCTCTCGGCGGGACTGCCGCAGGAGGACCACTACGGCACGGTGCTGCGCGACGCGCTCTGCACGGACGGCGCGGATCCGGCGGGCGTGTACTTCGGCAATCGCAACGGAGAGGTGTTCGCGTCCGCCGACGACGGGGACAGCTGGCGGCAGCTGGCCTCCCATCTGCCGGACGTGCTGTGCGTACGGGCCGCGGTGATCGATTGACTCCCAACACCCGTGACCTTCACGGCACATACCACTCTGCGCGGTGCGGCGGCCACCGGTTGATGGACCACGTGTGTACGGCAGTAGGGTGACGCCGTGGCACCACGACCGTTGCATGAAATCGTCGAACCGGGCTGGGCCAAGGCCCTCGAACCGGTGGCCGGACGCATCGCCGAGATGGGGGACTTCCTGCGCGCTGAGATCGCCGCCGGACGCACCTATCTCCCGGCGGGACCCAATGTGCTCCGGGCCTTCCAACAGCCCTTCGAGGACGTCCGGGTCCTGATCGTCGGCCAGGACCCCTATCCGACCCCGGGACACGCGGTGGGGCTGTCGTTCTCGGTCGCGCCCGAGGTGCGCCCGCTGCCCGGCAGCCTCATCAACATCTACCGGGAGCTGACCACCGACCTGGGCCTGCCCCCGCCGTCGAACGGCGACCTGACCCCCTGGACCAAGCAGGGCGTCCTGTTGCTCAACCGGGCGCTCACCACGGCCCCGCGCCGTCCGGCGGCGCACCGCGGCAAGGGCTGGGAAGAGGTCACCGAGCAGGCGATACGGGCACTGGCCGCGCGGGGCGGGCCGCTGGTGTCGATCCTGTGGGGGCGCGACGCCCGCAATCTCCAGCCGCTGCTGGGCGACCTGCCGTCGGTGGAGTCGTCGCACCCGTCGCCGATGTCGGCGGACCGCGGCTTCTTCGGCTCCCGTCCGTTCAGCCGGGCGAACGACCTGCTGGCCCGGCAGGGCGGCCAACCCGTGGACTGGCAGCTGCCGTGACCCGTCCCGCCGGGGGGTCGGGTGTCCTGGGGGTGGACTCCGGGGGCTCGGGACTGCGTGCCGTGCTGGCGGTCGACGGCGGCCGGGACACGGCTCCGCTGACCTCCGAGGAGCCGGTGCGCACCGGCCCGCGCGGCATCGACGCCGGGCATCTGCTGGCACAGCTGGTGCCCATGGCCCGGCAGTTGATGGCCGACGCCGGGGTCGGCACGCTCCGGTCGGTCGCCATCGGCGCGGCCGGCCTCACCAGCCTGGGCGACGCGCTGCGCGCCGAGCTGCCGTCGGGGCTGGCCGGTGAACTCGGCGTACGGAGGCTCGCGCTGGTCGCCGACGCCGTCACCGCCTACACGGGCGCCCTGGGGCAGCGGGTGGGCGCGGTCGTCGCGGCCGGCACCGGAATGATCACGATCGGCACGGACCTGGAGAGCTGGCACCGGGCGGACGGCTGGGGCCATCTGCTCGGCGACTGCGGCGGCGGGTCCTGGATCGGACAGGCCGGCCTGGAGGCGGCGTTGCGCGCCTACGACGGCCGGCCCGGGGGCTCTGCCCCGCTCCTGGCACGCGTCGAGGAGATGTTCGGCTCGGCCCACGCCCTGCCGGGGCAGCTCTACCCGCGCACGGACCGCCCTGCCGTGCTCGCGTCCTTCGCCCCCGAGGTGGCCGCCTGCGCCGACGGCGACCCGGTGGCGGCGGACATCCTGGCCGCCGCGGCCCGGCACATCACCGACTCCCTGGCCGCGGTCTGCCCCACCGACAAAGGTGGCGAAAGAGATGGCGGGGAGAGTGCCGCGTCGGGTGAGGTCCAAGTCGCCTTCACAGGTGGACTGTTCAAGATGGGCGACCCCCTCCTGGTCCCCCTGCGGGCGGCCCTGGCGGAGCGACTGCCGTACGCACGGCAGGTCCCGGCCGCGGGCGACCCCCTCTCCGGCGCCGTACGCATCGCCCTCGACCTGGCCGGCGACCGGCTCACGCTCCCGCGCGACGACAGCATGCTGTATGTCGTGACGGACGCCCCTGAAACCCGCCCATCGGACCACTCGCCTTGATCCACATATAACAAGTGAGACCAATCCGTACGTAACTCATCAGACAAAACAGGACGGATACCGCTCACCTGCACCCTCTCCGAACAGGGGAGCCCCAGAAACCAGTAACATGCGACGCCATGAGCTCCCCCACTGGGCCCGCGTCCGGCCTGCCAGTACGAATGCCGCGACCCCGCCAGCCCGGCCGGCACCGCCGACCGGAACCGCTGGCGGCTCCCGAGGGCGCGCCCGCGTTCGTCCTCGCGGTGCCGGGCACGCCCAGCGCCGCCACTCGCAGCCTCGCCGAGGAGGTCGTGAGCATCGCGCGCTCCGAGCTGCCCGGCCTCGACGCCCGGATCGGGTACCTCGACGGGGACGACTCGGAGTTCCCCACGCTCCAGGCCGTGCTGGCGTACGCCGCCGAGGAGCGCGTCGCGCGCTTCGAGCAGGCCCGCGCCGCCGGAGTGGACGCGGCGGAGCCGGACGGCCCCGTGGCCGTGGTCGTACCGCTGCTCGCCGGCCCGGACAACGCGCTGCTGCGCCGGGTCCGCCAGGCCGTCATGGAGAGCCGCGTGGCGGCCGAACTGACCGATGTGCTCGGCCCGCACCCGCTGCTCGCCGAGGCGCTGCACGTGCGCCTGTCCGAGGCGGGTCTGGCGCGTGCCGACCGCGCCCGGCTGTTCACCGTGGCGACCGCGGCGGACGGCATCATCCTGGCCTCCGTGGGCGGTGACGAGGCCGTGCAGGCGGCCGGGATCACCGGCATGCTGCTCGCCGCGCGGCTCGCCGTGCCGGTGATGGCGGCCGCGCTGGACGAGGACGGCGCGATCGCGGCCACCGCCGAGCAGCTGCGCAACTCGGGCTCCCAGCAGCTGGCGCTCGCCCCGTACCTGATCGGCCCCGAGCTCGACGGGGGTCTGCTCGACGCCGCCGCGAAGGAGGCGGGCTGTTCCGCCGCCGAGGCGCTCGGCCCGTACCCGGCGATCGGCAAGCTCGCGCTCGCGAAGTACACGACGGCGCTGGGTATCGCGCCGCAGCAGCCGCAGGGCGCGCCGGTCCGCTGACCGGCCGGCCACTGCCGCACACAGAAGAACCCCGAAGGGCCCGCTCCGGTATCCGGAGCCGGGCCCTTCGGGGTTGCGGCGGGCTTCCTCGGCCGACCCCGGACAGTTAGGTGCGCCCCGAAGGGGCGCGGGGAACTGCGCGACCAGCCACGACGGACCCGCAGTCGACGTACCGGACTTCCAGCCGAGCCCTTAGTCGAGCACCACGCAGGACGCCGCGGGCGCCTTGACCGAGCCGCCCCGGCTCGGCACTCCCGTGGCCGGGTCGACCGCGAACCAGGCGACGTTTCCGGAGCGCTCGTTGGCCACGTACAGGAAGCGGCCCGCCGGGTCGAGGGCGAGCGCCCTCGGCCAGCTGCCTCCGCACGGCACCGTCGCCACCAGCCGCAGCCCCTCGCCGGCCGCGTCGGGCGTGAGTACGGAGAGGACGTCCTGGCCGCGGGTGGCGGTCCACACGAAGCGGCCGTCGGGCGAGACGACGATGCCGGACGGATAGGCGTCGCCGTCGGGCAGGTCCGGCAGCACGGACGTCTCCCCCACCGGCCGGATCACGCCCTCGGCGGCGTCCCAGCGGCAGACGGTGACGGTCGGCGCCAGCTCGTTGAGGACGTACGCGCGCGCGCCGTCCGGATGGAACGCGAGGTGCCTGGGTCCCGAGCCCGGCCGGAGCGCGAACTCGCGGTGCAGTACGAGCGCCCCGTCGCGCAGCGCGCACACCCGCACCGAGTCGGTGCCGAGGTCGACGCTCACGGCCCACCGGCGGCTCGGGTCCGGCTGCACGTGGTGGGCGTGCGGCCCTTGCTGGCGCCGGGTGTGCGGGCCGGATCCCGCATGCCTCAGCACGCCGGAGGCGGCGGCGAGGCCGCCGTCGTGGCGGACGGGCACGGCGGTGACGCTGCCGGAGCCGTAGTTGGCGGTCAGGACGTGCCCGTCGAACAGGCTCAGGTGCGTGGGTCCGCTGCCGCCGACAGGCACCAACGGACCGCTCAGGGAAGGCGTGCCGTCCGTCAGCCGGTAGGCGGCGACCGCTCCCTGTGCCGTCTCACTGACCGCGTACAGCATGTCCCCGGCGGGCGACAGGGCGAGATACGAGGGGTCGGCCACGCCGTCCACGGCGCTCAGCACGGTCAGCGCGCCGCTCTCCTCGTCCACGGCCGCGGTGACGACACCGAGACCCCCCGCCGCCGTGAACGAGCCGATGTACGCCCGCCGCTGCCGTCCGTCGCCGTCTGCCACTGCCGTCCCCTCTCGGTGCCACGCTGTCCGGGGCGACGGTAGCAGTCAAAGGCCTAGACCAAACGTGGGGCTTTGAAGCGCAGGAGTTTTGGACCCCGGCCGCTCACACAGGAGCGGCCTCCTCCCCGCACGCCCGGGCGCGTGCCGCCGGATGGTGCACATAGGCGGGATGCCGCTCCACCTCCTCGTACGTGCGGTGGAAGACGGGCGTGGCGCTTCCCGAGATGGGCGGCACGATCCAGGACCAGTCCGCGCCGACCGAGCGGCCCTTGCGCTCCTCGCGGCCCAGGTGGTCGAGGAAGCGGCGGGACTCGGTGTGGTGGTCGGTGACCGTGACGCCCGCGCGGTCGAAGGAGTGCAGCACGGAGCGGTTGAGTTCGACGAGCGCGCGGTCCTTCCACAGGGAGCGGTCGTTGCGGGTGTCGAGGCCCAGGCGTGCGGCGATGTGTGGCAGCAGGTCGTAGCGGTCGGCGTCGGCGAGGTTGCGGGCGCCGATCTCCGTGCCCATGTACCAGCCGTTGAAGGGCGCGGCCGGGTAGCAGATGCCGCCGATCTCCAGGCACATGTTGGCGAGGGCCGGGACGGCGTGCCAGCGCAGTCCGAGCCCCCGCCACCAGGTGTACTCGGGGTGGGCGAGCGGCACTTCGAGCACCGCGTCGTCCGGCAGGGCGAACCAGCGCGGTTTGTCGTCGACGCCCTGGATCACCAGCGGCAGCACGTCGAAGGGCGTCCCGGGGCCGCCGGGCCAGCCGAGCCGGCGCGCGAGCGCGGTGAGGCCCGCGTTGCGCGGATCACCGGTGACGCCGCCGTCGGGGCGCGGGTATCCGGCGTACCGGATGAGCTGCTCGTTCCAGATCCGTGGGCCCGGCCGGCCAGGCTCGTCCGGCGCGAGGACCGTGATGACCGCGCGGATGCGGCCGTCGCGGGTGGCCTCCCGCAGGTGGTCGGCGGACGCCTCGGCGACGCCCTCCGCGTCCGTCACGTCCCGGCGGTCGCGTACGGACAGGGAGTGCCAGTAGAGCCGTCCGATGCAGCGGCTCGCGTTGCGCCAGGCGACCCGGGCGCCGAAGACGAGTTCCTCCGCCGTGTGCCGGTACGTTCCCGAGTCCGCGATCTCCACATGTGCGGCGGCGATGCGGCGGGCCGGGTCCCCGAGCCGTTCCTCGGTGTGGTGGAGGCCGATGAACTCGGCGGCGGCGAGGAAGAGGTGCACGGCAGTGACCACCTGGGATGCGGCGGCTCCGGCCGCTCCGCTCTCGGGGCAGCGATTCCCAGGGCCGCGATCGTGCCGCTCGGCCGATGGCGGAAGCCCCTGGCGTACGTCGTCCATGTCGCCCGCGGGGCACGCATCGGCCGGAAGCCTGTCCAGCCACCCGCCCGCGCTCCCGCCGTCGGTGAGGCCCTGTCCGGTTCTTTGCGGGACATTCAGCATGGCGCACCCCCAGGCGGCTCCGCCCGCGGGCCGCTCCCGCACGGCCCGCGGATGCTGTGCGTCTGATAGCCGCGGGGTTACCCGTCCGGCGGCCTGATCCACCCTCTACGTGGTCGGTAAAACTGCCTCATTCATGGGCAAGGTGTCCAACTCCCGGGCGTACCGCGCGGTTCAGGTACCGACAGCCGAGGACCCGCGCAGCGGTGCGGCGAGCGCGGCGAGCGCCCGTTCCAGGCCATGGAGGTGGACGAGGGCCTGCTCCGCTCCGGGGTGGTGGCTCGCCGCCCCGGAAGGACGGCCCGGCACGCCCGCAGCCGCCGCCACGCCGCGTTCCGGTACCGCGCCGACCAGTACCTCCACCGCTGCCTCGACGCGCCCGCAGGCGGCGGTGAGGCGGGCGTCCTGCGAGGCGTCCGGGTCGGCGGCGACGGACGCGAGTCCGCGGGCCTCCCGGGCGCAGTCGTCGAGGAGCGCGAGCACCTGGCGGGCCCGGGCCTTGCGGGCCCGCAGCGGGTTGAGGGGGTGCACGAGAGGCGCGAGCGCGAAGCGGACCCGGCCGAGCAGCGCCTCCAGTTCCGCGGCCTGTGGGGCGGGATCGGCGCCGGGGTCCCCGGCGAGGCGCCGGGCCGCCGCCGCGGTGCAGCCGTGCACGGCGCGTACGGCCTGGCCCACCCAGCGGTCGGTGACGGCGTGCGTGGTGACGGGCAGGATCAGTGCGACGGCCAGTGCGGCACCGAGCGCGCCCGCGCCGGTCTCCGCGAGGCGCAGTCCCAGCAGCCCCGGGTGCAGCACGCCGAGCAGCCCGTACAGCAGGCCCGCCATGACGGTGACGAAGAACATCATCCAGCTGTACGAGAGCGCCGCGGTGTAGAAGATCCCCCAGACGCAGACGGCCACGATCGCCGCCGTGGGCGCCGGGGCACCGTCCAACGGTACGGCGATCAGCAGCCCGGCGACGATGCCGGTGACCGTGCCGACGACCCGCCGGAAGCCGCGTACGAGGGTCTCGCCGCGCGAGGACGTGTTGACGAAGATCCACCAGGCGGTGCCGACCGCCCAGTACCAGCGCTCGTGCGACAGGAACTGGCCCGCGGCCATCGCGAAGGCGCAGGCGGCCGCCGCCTGGAAGGCCTGCCGGGTGGTCGGCCGGGAGAGACCGCGGGCCGCCTGCGGGGCGGGCGTGACCGGCGGCGGAGTGCGCCGTTCGATGCACCACGCGCCGAACCGCACCACCGAGGACGCGGCCAGCGACAGCGCCATCGCGGCGTACAGCTGGGGCAGCTGGCCGGGTACGGCGTGCAGGAACTGCGTGATGAAGAAGGTCATGAACGCGAAGATGCCGAGCGCGTGTCCGCGCGGCCCCCAGCGGCGGGCGTACACCCCGCAGAAGATCACGGCGAGCCAGGTCGCGTCCCGCACGCCCGGCACCGTGTGCAGCGTGGTCGCGAGGGCGAGCACGGGGAAGCCGACGACGGGCAGCAGGGTGGTGGTGACCGCCTGGCCGCGCACGGTCGGGTCGCCGACCGTGAACAGTGCGAGGAGCGCGGCGAGTCCGCCCGTGATCGAGGCGGACAGCGAGAGTCCGGCGAGCTCCGACGCGGTCACCGCGAGACCGATGCCGAGCACCGCCCGCAGCGCGAACCGCATCCGCACCAGGCCCGGATCCGGAGCCATGAACATCTTCTTCACCGTCGGTAGCCCTCCCCCAGGACATGGGAATGGCGCCGCGGGTCCGGGTCCGGCTTCCTTGCCGTCCGGCACTTCGCGGCGCCATGAATACCGCCAAGGTAAGCAATGGAGGGGCAGTGGCTCAACAGGCTCATGTTTCACTGGGCCATTGGTACAGTCGAAATGGATCAACCGCGACCGCAAGGAGGCCAACGGACCATGGCCGTGGACCAGCTCGACACCCGCATCCTGCGGCTGCTCCTGGAGCAGCCGCGCGCCAGCGTGCGCGAGTACGCCCGGATCCTCGGCGTCGCCCGCGGCACACTGCAGGCCCGGCTCGACCGGCTGGAGCGGGACGGTGTGATCACCAGTACGGGCCCCTCGCTCTCCCCCGCCGCGCTCGGCCACCCGGTGCTCGCGTTCGTGCACATCGAGGTCACCCAGGGGCATCTCGACGAGGTGGGCGACGCGCTGGCCGCGGTGCCGGAGATCATCGAGGCGTTCTCGATCACCGGTGGCGGGGATCTGCTGACGCGGGTCGTCGCGCGGGACAACGGGCATCTGGAGGACGTGATCCAGGCGCTCATCAGCCTGCCGGGCGTCGTCCGCACCCGGACCGAGGTGGCGCTGCGCGAGCGGGTGCCGCAGCGGATGCTGCCGCTGGTGGAGTCGATCGGCCGCGCGACGCGGAGCTGATCGGCACTGATCCGCGCGACGCGGAACTGATCCACACGGTCCGGTACTGATCCACGCGATCCGGAATCGATCGTTGGCATCCTGGATCCATGAGCACTCTCGGCAGCACAGCGGTCATCTTCGATCTCGACGGAACACTCGTGGACAGCGAGCCGAACTACTACGAGGCGGGACGGCAGACACTCGCCGACCAGGGCGTCCCGGACTTCACCTGGGCCGACCACGAGCGGTACGTCGGCATCAGCACACGGGAGACGCTGGCGCTCTGGAAGGAGCGGTACGCGCTCGACACCCCGCTCGACGTGCTCTTCGCGGACAAGAACCGGCGTTATCTGGAGCTGGCCGGCACGTCCACCCGCGTCTTCCCGGAGATGCGGAAGTTCGTGGAACTGTTGGCCGGGGACGGGGTACCGATGGCCGTCGCCTCGGGCTCCTCACGCGAGGCCATCGCGGTGATCCTGGCGGCCACGGGCCTGGACCCGTATCTGCGCACGGTCGTCTCGGCCGACGAGGTCGCCCGGGGCAAGCCCGCTCCCGACGTCTTCGTGGAGGCGGCGCGCCGGCTCTCGGCGGTGCCGGCGGACTGCGTGGTCGTCGAGGACGCCGCTCCGGGTGCGGCGGCCGCTCACGCGGCCGGCCTGCGCTGCATCGCGATCCCGTACATCGCGTCGCAGGCCGACGACCCGGCGTTCGCGACGGCGGGGCTGCTCGTGCGGGGCGGCCAGGCCGAGTTCACGGCACGGGCTGCGTACGACTGGCTCGCGCGCTCGGCCGGTTCTGCCTGAGCTGTCGGGCCGGGACTTCGAAGTGATTGACGTTGACGTCGGTGTCACTGAGCATGGCCAGGCTTGCCCGACCGACCGCCGACCGCAGCCCGCCGCCCGTCACGAAGGCTTCCCGTCCCGTCCCCGGAGGGGCTCATGGGTTCTCCCGCCGTACTCGTCGCCAATCGCGGGGAGATCGCCGTACGGGTCCTGCGTGCCGCCGCCGAGGCCGGGCTGCGGACGGTCGCGGTGTACGCCGAGGGCGACGAGGCGCACATTCAACTGGCCGACGAGGCCGTGCCGTTGGCGGGCTCCGCCTATCTGGACGCGGACGCCCTGCTGGCCGCCGCGCACCGCACGGGCTGCGAGTTCCTCCATCCCGGGTACGGCTTCCTCAGCGAGTCCGCCGACTTCGCCCGGCGGTGTGCCGGGGCCGGGATCACCTTTGTCGGACCTGCCCCCGAAGTCCTCGATCTCTTCGGGGACAAAGCTCGGGCGCGGGAGCTGGCCACCGAGCTGAGCGTGCCCGTTCTCGCTGGTACGCGAGGTGTCACGAGCCTGGCGGAGGCGCGCGAACTCCTGGTGGGCGGGCCGGTGATGGTCAAGGCGACCGGCGGGGGCGGCGGCCGTGGCATGCGGGCCGTCCGGTCGGACGACGACCTGGCCGAGGCCTGGGAGCGCTGTCGTTCGGAGGCGCATCAGGCCTTTGGGCGGGGCGAGTTGTATGTCGAGCGACTCGTGGAGGGTGCCCGGCACATCGAGGTGCAGATCGTCGGGGACGCGACAGGAGCCGTCACACATCTCTGGGAGCGGGACTGCAGCGCCCAGCGTCGTCACCAGAAGCTCATCGAGATCGCCCCGGCGCCCGAACTCCCCGCCGAGGTGCGGGAGATGCTCCTGGAGAGCTCCCTCAGGATGGCCGGGGCGACGCGCTACTCGGGGCTCGGCACCTTCGAATTCCTGGTCCAGGGTGCGGAGTTCCACTTCATCGAGGCCAATCCCAGGCTCCAGGTCGAGCACACGGTGACCGAGGAGGTGACGGGCGTCGACCTGGTAGCCGTACAACTGCGTCTGGCAGCGGGCGAGTCACTGGCGTCACTGGGCCTGGCCGGACCGCCCGAGCCGCCGCGCGGTTTCGCCGTGCAGGTACGGGTCAACGCCGAGGTCACGGCGGCTGACGGGACGGTACGGCCGTCGACCGGGCGGCTCACCCGCTTCGACGTGCCCACCGGTCCTGGCGTCCGGGTCGACACCGCGGCCCGCGCGGGCACCGAAGTCGGCGTGCGCTACGACTCGTTGCTCGCGAAGGTGATCGCCCACGTGCCGCACGACAGGGCGACCGCGGCCTGTGAACGGGCTCGGCGGGCGCTCGGCGAGTTCGCGATCGAGGGAGTACGGACCGGGATTCCCCACCTGCGGGAAATCCTGGCGCTCCCGGGGTTCTGGGCGCACACGGGCTTCGTCGAGGAGCACCTCAAGCAACACCTGGTGGCAGAAGGACACTTGGCGTCGCAGGAGGCCTCCCCGCAGCACCTCGGCGACCCGGTGACCATCTCGCGGCCCCTCGGCATGGCGGTGGCCGCCCCCATGAGCGGCACGGTCGTCGCCGTCGACGTATGCGCCGGTGACCAGGTGCCCGCCGGGCGGCAGTTGCTGGTCCTGGAGGCCATGAAGATGGAGCACGTCGTACGTGCTCCCGGTGCCGGAGTCGTGCGGGCCGTGCACGCGCATGTGGGCGAAACGGTCGGCGAGGGCCGCCTGTTGGTGGCGCTGGACGGGCTGGCGGACTCGCCCGCCGACGCCGCCGCCGAGTCGGTGGACCTCGACGCGGTACGGCCCGACCTGGCCGAGGTTCGGCGCAGGCACGCCTTCGGCCTGGACGAGCAGCGCCCCGAGGCCGTCGAACGACGCCACGACGGCGGTCGCCGTACGGCCCGCGAGAACATCCAGGACCTGTGCGACGCAGGCACGTTCACCGAGTTCGGCGCACTGGCGATCGCCGCCCAGCGGCAGCGCCGGTCGCTGGACGATCTGATCCGCTCGACGCCGGCCGACGGCATGGTCACCGGCACCGGGCGGGTGAACGGCCGGCCGTGCGTGGTGATGTCGTACGACTACACCGTCCTCGCCGGTACACAGGGGCTGCAGAACCACCGCAAGACGGACCGCATGCTGCACCTCGCCGAGGAACGGCGGCTGCCGGTGGTGCTGTTCGCGGAGGGCGGCGGGGGCCGTCCCGGGGACACGGACACCACGTCGATCGCCGGGCTCGACGTGACGACGTTCCACCGGATGGGGCGGCTCAGCGGTCTGGTGCCACTGGTCGGGATCGCTTCCGGACGGTGCTTCGCGGGCAACGCGGCTCTGCTCGGCTGCTGTGACGTGGTGATCGCCACGCCGGAGGCCACCATCGGCATGGGCGGACCCGCGATGATCGAGGGCGGCGGCCTCGGGGTGTACCGCCCCGAGGAGGTCGGCCCGCTGTCCGTCCAGGTGCCGAACGGAGTCGTGGACCTCGCGGTCGCGGACGAGGCCGAGGCCGTCCGGACGGCTCGCCACTACCTCTCGTACTTCCAGGGCCCACAAGGGAGTTGGGAGGAACCGGACCACCGGCTGCTGCGGCATGTCGTCCCGGAGAACCGCCGAAGGTCCTACGACATGCGCGCGGCGATCGGGGCGCTGGCGGACATCGGATCGGTCCTGGAACTCCGGCCGGATTTCGGCATCGGCATCCTGACGGCCCTCGTCCGCGTCGAGGGCCGGCCGCTGGGTCTCCTCGCCAGCAACCCGGCCCATCTGGGCGGCGCCATCGACCGCGACGCGGCCGACAAGGCGGCACGCTTCCTGCAGCTCTGCGACGCTTTCGGACTCCCGGTGGTCTCGCTCTGCGACACTCCGGGTTTCATGGTGGGTCCGGACGCCGAACGGACCGCCACGGTCCGGCACTTCGCCCGTCTCTTCGTCATCGGCGCGAACCTCCGTACACCCCTCGTGAGCCTGGTGCTCCGCAAGGCGTACGGGCTCGGCGCGATGGCCATGATGGGCGGTTCCACGCGTGCTCCCCTGGCCACCGCCGCCTGGCCGAGCGGCGAGTTCGGCGGCATGGGCCTGGAGGGCGCGGTCCGGCTCGGCTACCGGAAGGAACTCGAAGCGATCGCCGACCCCGCGGCCCGCGCCCGCGCCTTCGAGGAACGTGTCGCCGAACTCTACGAGCACGGCAAGGCGGTGAATGCCGCGGCCGCGCTGGAGATCGACGCGGTGATCGACCCGGCGGATTCGAGGGCGTGGATTCTGTCGGCCCTGGACGATCACGATCACGCGGACGAGGGCGGGGACCGGATGCCTCGGCAGGGGGCCGGGCGTTCGTTCATCGACACCTGGTGAGAGGCCGGTTGATCGTCTGGATCAAGCTGCTGATCGGTCAGGCGGCGTCGAGGTCGTCGGCGAAGTGCCGGAACCCGTGCCGGTCCCGGTGCATGGTCCACAGGGTGTCCGCGAGCGTGGCCGGGTCCTTCCTCGGATGCCCCGGGGTGATCGCACCGGGGATGACCAGCTGCGCGACGTGGATGCCCTCGCCGGTGAGCGTGTCGTGCAGCAGTTGTCCGTACGCGCTCTCGGCGGCGAAGGCGATCGACGTGCCGGCCCGGTCGGGGTGGGGGACCACGGCGGTGCCGCCGTTGACGAAGAGGACGGTGCCGCGGCCGAGTTCACGCATGCCGGGCAGCACCTGCCGCACGGCGGCGACCGGACCGTACACGGAGAACTCGATCGGGCCGGTGAGGTCGGCCGCAGTGGTCTCCAGCACCGGCCGCATGAAGTCCCTCTGCGGGACCGGGCTGTACTGCAGGACCTCGACCGGACCCAGCGTCGCGGTCGCCGCGTCCAGGGCTGCCGCGAGGGCCTCCGGATCGCGTACGTCGGCGGCGAAACCGCGCGCCGTGATGCCCTCGCCGCCCAGGTCGGCCGCGAGCGCGCCCGCCCGTTCGGGACTGCGCGAGACGAGAGCGACGTCGAAGCCCTCGCGGCCGAACCGCCGCGCGACGGCGGCGCCGAGTCCGGGTCCCGCTCCGATGATGGCGATGGTGGTCATGACTTCTCCGTACGTTGTCTGGCGGCCGAGCAGGACACAGTGACGAAGTCCAGGCCGAGGCGGTGCGTCAGCGGGCTTCCCCCGCGGTGGCCGGTTCGGACGGGGCGAACTTCCTGCGCCAGGCCAGCGACACGTACACCAGCGCGACCAGCACCGGTACCTCGATGAGCGGGCCGACGACGCCGGACAGGGCCTGCCCGGAGGTCACGCCGAAGGTGCCGATGGCGACCGCGATGGCCAGCTCGAAGTTGTTGCCGGCCGCGGTGAAGGCGAGGGTCGCGGTGCGGTCGTAGGCGAGGCCGATGACCTTGCCGAGGGCGAAGGTGCCGAACCACATGACCGCGAAGTAGACCAGCAGCGGCAGCGCGATGCGTACCACGTCGAGTGGCTGCGAGGTGATCGTCTCGCCTTGCAGGGCGAAGAGGATGACGATCGTGAAGAGCAGCCCGTACAGCGCCCAGGGACCGATCCTGGGAAGGAACTTGGACTCGTACGTCTCGCGGCCGAGCTTCTGCTCGCCGAACCGGCGAGTCAGGAAGCCGGCCAGCAGCGGGACGCCGAGGAAGATGACGACGTTCAGGGCGATCTTCCACATGGAGATGTCGAGCGTCTCGCCGTCGCCCAGGCCCAGCCAGCCGGGCAGCAGGTCGAGGTAGAACCAGCCGAGCAGGCCGAAGGTGAGTACCTGGAACACGGAGTTGAGGGCGACCAGGACGGCGGCGGCCTCGCGGTCACCGCACGCGAGGTCGTTCCAGATGATGACCATGGCGATGCAGCGGGCGAGCCCGACGATGATCAGGCCGGTGCGGTACTCGGGCAGGTCCGGCAGGAAGATCCACGCCAGGGCGAACATCACCGCCGGGCCGATGATCCAGTTGATGACCAGGGACGAGACCATCAGCTTGCGGTCGCCGGTGACCGCGTCGAGCCTGTCGTAGCGGACCTTGGCCAGCACCGGGTACATCATGATCAGCAGGCCCACGGCGATGGGCAGCGAGATGCCGCCGATCTCGACCTTGGCCAGGGCGTCGTCCAGCCCGGGGATCAGGCGGCCGAGGCCGAGCCCGAGGGCCATCGCGGCGAGGATCCACACCGCGAGGAAGCGGTCGAGCGTCGACAGCTTCGCGACGACCGAGGATTCCTCCGCGGTCGTGGGTGCTTCGGTGGGGGTCACGGACAGGCTCGCTTCCGGTTGGTCTCGATGGTCGTACGCGCGGTGTCGGCCAGGGCGCCGAACATGTCGGCCAGGGCGTCCAGCACCTCGGGGTGGAGCTTGTAGTACATGAAGCGGCCACAGGGCTCGGTCTCCACGACGTTCGCCTCGCGCAGCACCTTGAGGTGGTTGGAGATGTTCGTCTGCCGCGCGCCCGTCTCCGCCACGATGTGGCTGGCGCACAGGGTCTCGTGGGCGAGCAGGGTCACGATCCGAAGCCTGAGCGGGTCGGCCAGAACCCGCATCAGTTCAGTGTTGGCTGACGTCAGCATGGGCTGATACTGTCACATCAGTGGCCGATGATTCCACCAGGTGCTGATATCAATCGGGCCTGATGCCGTCGCGAGACAAGAGAGACCGCCAGATGTCCGACAAGCCCTCCGTGCTGTTCGTCTGTGTCCACAACGCCGGCCGCTCCCAGATGGCCGCCGCCTGGCTGACCCACCTGGCCGGGGATCGCGTCGAGGTCCGCTCGGCGGGCTCCAACCCCGGTGCGGCGGTGAACCCGGCCGCCGTGGAGGCCATGCGCGAGGTCGGCATCGACATCTCCGCCGAGGTTCCGAAGATGCTGACCGTGGACGCGGTCAAGGAGTCGGACGTCTGCATCACCATGGGCTGCGGCGACACCTGCCCGGTCTTCCCCGGCAAGCGCTACCTGGACTGGGAGTTGGCGGACCCGGCGGGTCAGGGCGTCGAGGCGGTCCGCCCGATCCGTGACGAGATCAAGACCCTCATCGAGGGCCTGATCAAGGAGATCGCCCCGGAGAAGACGGCATGAGCGAGACCTTCGGCGCCAAGCCGAAGGCCGCCCTAGAACGCGACCTCAAGCACTTCCTCGGCTGAGACCGCTCACTCCTGCCCGGTATGGCCCGCCACCTGGGCGGCGTACCGGGTGGTTCCACGTACGCCGTCCCACCGATCGCCGTGGTGGCCGGCGCGACGGCGGTGTTCGCGCGCAAGTGCTGCATACGCCGTCCCCGCAGCGGCCGGATCTGTCCGGGCGCCCGCACCGTGCTCGCCACCCCTGCGCCGGACATCTCGGCGGCCCGGCCGCACACCGCGTATCTGCTGATCCTCGGAGCCGGAGCTCTCGTCTCGGCGGGCCATGGCCGGCGCGCCCGCCGCGGGCATCGCTCCGGCGGAACGAGGCCGGGCAGGATTCGCGGGGATTCGGTTCCGATCACCCGACGGGATCGGCGTACTCCTCGGCCCGGTCGGCTTCCACTGCCACCGGCTCCTCCTGGCGGTGCTTGCCGGTGGCCCTGCGCGGTGCACGACCCGCACCGGGAGGCCTTCCCGCCGCCGGGACAACCGCCCGAACCGCCGCCCGTGAACCCCCGCCTGCCTGCGCGACCGCATGGTCAGCCCACGCCGACCGCCGCCGACTCGTAGCCCGTGATGTCGTCGGGCTTCACCAAGCCGTCCTCGATCGCCCGGGCCAGCATGTCCGCCTTTGTCGGTGCGGTCCTGCCGACCTGTGCGTACTTGACTCTCGCCCGACGGATGTACACGTCCACGGTGTGAACCGACACGCCCATGCGCCGGGCGACCGAAGCCTTCGACATGGACTGGAACCACCACAGCAGCGCGGTACGTTCCTGTGCGGACAGCCTGGGCCTGCTCGCGCCGCGATCACCTACGAGAACCCCCGCGGCCGTCGGGGTGACGTACGGCCTGTCGCCCGCCGCCGCCAGCACCGTGTTCACCAGGTGCGCCCGTCCTTCGTTCTTCGCGACGAACTCGCATGCGCCGGCCTCCAGCGATTCGAGCACCACCCGCTGCTCGGTGAACTGCGAGAAGGCGATGACCCGTTGACCCGCCGCGGCCAGCCTGGCGATGTCGCCGATGACGAGCCTGCCGTGCAGATTCAGATCGAGAATGAGGACATCCGCGATGCCGGGTTCCACATCCGCGGTTTCGCCGGTGTGCCCCACCGAGATCCGCGGCTCCTCGGACAGCCAGGTCTGGATGCCCTCGATGACGACAGGATGGTCGTCGATGATGCCAACGGTCAGGGAGCCGGGCGTACAGGCCATCGGTTTTCCCACCACAGCTGGTTCTCCTCCTGGTCGTATAGGGCGGACACGGTGAGCGGGCCCGGCGATTTCACCAGCGTTTCCGGCGGGGCGTCGGCCACCACACTCACGACAACTTCCTCGGGCGTCGTCACCACGGTGACCCGGGCTCGGGTGGCTGCGGTGGCCAGGACCAGCAGGGTCCCTTCTCCCAGTTCCCGGCGGACGGATGCCGGCAGGTCGGGCAGGTCGCCGTAGCTCAGCAGCGTGACACTTACGCCGCGCCGCTCGGCGACATCGGCACAGGCCCGCAGTTCGTGCAGGAGCGGGTGCGGGGTGTCGTCCGTCTCCGCGAACAGCCTCCGCAGGCGGGCCGCCTCCACGGCGGCGCGCTGGCGTACGACGGTGTCTCCCGGATCCAGCTGACGTTCCGCCAGGCCACGCAGCAGCGGTTCCACTCTGATGCGCAGGTACTCGTACCGGCTCCGGCGCTCGGCGTGCACGGTCTCGTCGGCGGTCGCACGGGCGAGGTGCTCCGCCTGTCCCGCAGCGATCGCGGTGGCCTCCCGAGCACCGTCGTTGAGCTGCCGGGCCAGGTACGCGAAGGTCAACTGGATACCGGCGGTGGTGTAGACCATGGCCAGCAGACGGGAGACGGTGACCTGGTCGAGCGCGCCGTCGGCGGCCAGGAAGCCCACGATGACAGCCGTGTTGACGCCGTGCAGGGTGATCAGCTCCCACAGCGGACGCTGTATCAGGAGCAGCACGCCGAACCAGCCCACGGTGTTCCCCGCCCAGCTCACGTCGCCGATCGCCCCACCCGGCGGGTACGCGGCGGCGGCGACGATACCGCTGACCAGCGCCGCCGCGGCAAGCCGCCGCGCGGTGCGCGCGCTGAGCACCGAACGCAGCAGCAGGATGGACCCGACCGTCTGGATGACGGTGAGGGCCAGCCAGGAGCCCGCGGCGGCGGCCTGCGGCTCGTACACCGGCCAGCCCCTGAGCACCAGCAGGCTGTCCACGCCCAGGTGCCAGACGCCGACGATCACCACCAGCCCGATATTGACGGCCTGGGTGAAACGGGTGGCGACCATGCCCTTGACGACGTCGGCGGTCATGGTTCCCACCTCAGCTCGACCCGGGTGCCGGCGCCGGGGGACGAGACCGCCCGGGCACTGCCGCCCACGGCACGCATCCGGCCGTAGACCGATTCCCGCAGGCCGCGCCGGTGGGAGGGAACGGCCGCGGGGTCGAACCCGCGTCCGCTGTCGCGGACTTCCACGGCGACGCCCTCCCCGACGCGTTGGGCCGTGACCCGGGCAGCGCCGGTGTCCGCGTGCTGGGCCACGTTGGTCAGGGCCTCGGCGATCGCTTGCGAGAGGGCTTCCACGACCTCGTGGGGCAGGTCCAGCGGCGGCACGTCGAACTCGATGTCCAGTGCCGGGAGGCCGACGCGACGCGTCAGTACGACGGTGCGCAGCGCGACATCCAGCGGTGCGGGATCGTGCGCCACATCGCGTGCCGCGCCGGGATGCGCCCGCAGGTCTTCGATGACGGCCAGGTCGGCCGCGGCCCGTTCCGGCAGCGCGGTGGAGTCACGGGTGATGCTGCCGGTGCCCACGATGGTGAGCGTGGCGAGCACGGTGTCGTGCAACAGCCGCTGCTGGTCCAGCTCGTCGGTGCGGGCGGCGGACCGGGCCCGCGCCGACGCGCGCGCCGACGCCTGCTCGGACAGTGCGAGGTCCGCCCTGCGCGCTCCGCGTCGCAGCAGGACCATGACAGCGGCGGCGAGCAGCGCTTGGAGCACCAGGATGACGGGGGCTTCCCGTACGCCGGGGGCACCCAGCGTGTAAGCCACCGTGATGGCGAGCGCCGCCGCCATCGCCAGGGGCTGCCGCAGCGCGAACTGTGCGATGAAGACGCCGGTGCTGGCGACCATGTCGACCCAGCCGGAGCCCGCGCTCGCGCCCAGGACCTCGGCCGGGGCGAGGTTGCCGTGCGCCAGGCAGAGCACCACAACGACGGCGGTGTCACCGGCGTAGAGCCAGGGATCAGGGTCCGGCCTGAGCGTCAGAACGGTGAACAGGCCGGTCCACAGAAGCAGTCCGACGACCGCGACGGCCACCCAGGCGGAGTGTGCGGGTGGTGCGAAGCCGACCACGGCGACCAAACTCGCCACGACGGAGCTGACAGCTCTCAGGACAGCGGACAGGCGGGCGGACTTGCGCCGAAGTTGGAGTTGGGCGGGCCCCTGTGTCAGCACGCCGCCTCCACTAAAGGAATTCCCTCTTCCACTGACAGAAGTAAGGGAAGTTCAACCGCTTTCCTCACAGTGTTTCCCCCGCACGCCGATGAAGCCCACTTCCCAACTTAGGTGAACGCGAGCGCGATCGACAGGGGACGCACGACATCTCCCCACTCAGCACGGAAGCTGCGGCACTGTCACGTGTTCGCGTGACATGCCTTTCTCCGGTCCGTCACGTAATTTCGAACCAGGCCGCCCGGGGCGGAGCATCTCGGATGCCATCGGATGCCATTCGAAGTTCGACGGAAATGAAGGAGATTGTTTCCCCTTGAGAACCGACAGGAGGTAGTCATGCCCATCTCTCAGGACGCTATCCGCAAGGTGGTCGTCAACGGCGAGGACCGGTACGCGATACGGCCGGTCGACCAGGAGAACCTGGCGGGCCGGCACGAGGCCGACCACCTGCGGTTCCTCGATGTGGTGACCGGCCGCGCCCGGTCCTCGGTACGGCACGGCGGCGCTCCGGCGGTGAGCGGTCCCGACGGGGCTTGCCTGGCCGCCCTGGAAACATCCCTGCCCGTGGAATGGGTCGGCACCTGCCTTTCGGACCGCCTCCCTGAAACCACCAAGGGAGGACGTGCCGAGTGAAGAAGAAAACCTCCGCCCTCCTTTCCGCTGCTCTCATTGCCTGCCTGGTGGTCGGCTGCGAGGCCGAGAGCGGAAACCCGAAAGACATGGCACAGCCCCAGAAAGGCGAAGCGGCCGGCGCGGCGGGTGAACAGGTCAGGGACCTGACCGTCGCGGAGGAGGTCGAGGTCGACCGCGCAGTGGAAGAACTCGTCGAGAAGTGCATGGAGCGCCAGGGCCACCGCTACTGGCCGGGGCCGGTGGCGGGCGTCGCGGAACGCAAGGCCGGGGCGTACGTGGTGGACGACGTCGAATGGGCTCGCCGGTACGGCTACGGTCGCCCCTTCCGCATCGCGGCCGAGGAGACCCGCCGCAGTCACCCCAACGTCACTTACCACAACGCACTCCCTGAGCAGGAGCGCATCCGCTACTCCCTCGCGCTCGACGGCGACTTCGACGACGACATCTCCCTCGAACTGCCGTCCGGCGGCACCGTCCGGACACCACGCGAAGGCTGCTACGTCGAAGCGCGGGAGCGGCTCTACGGCGACTATCCGACCTGGTTCCGGGCCAAGAAGACCGTGACCGGGCTGACCCCGCTGTACGTCCCACGGATTCTCCGGGACGAGCGCCTGGTCACCGCGGTCAAGGCATGGTCCCGATGCATGAACGAGTCGGGAAACCCCTTCAGAAGCCCGGACGAGATACGCCAGAAACGAGACTCTCTGATCAAGGGAATGAATGCGTCCCAAGCCCAGAGCGCCGAAGTGAAACTGGCTGTGGCCGAGGCCGAGTGCGCCCGCAGCACATCCCTCGGGGAGACCGCGCGTTCCCTCGAAGGTGAATACAGAGAAAAGGCGCTTCGTGATTACCCCGAAGAATTCGCGACCTATCGGCAGATGAGGATGACCGCCCTTTCCCGGGCCAGGAACCTCTGAAGCCGGTAGGTACCGCACCAAAGATTTCCGCGGCGTCATGGTCGCGGGGAGCCCCACCCAACAGATGATCGAGGAGTTGCACCTGTGAGGAAACTACCCGCCGCCCTGACCGTCCTGGGCATGGCCGCTCTCGGAACCGTCGTCCCCGTCTCCGCCGCGCACGCCGCCGAGACCTGCTCCGACAACTACTCGGCCGCGAGGGCCGGCTACATGTACGCCTACAACAGTGTCGACTGCGTCGGGCAGCTCGGCCTGGCCTTCGGCGACGACGAAAACTGGGGCAACAGCTCACAGAGCTTCCAGGGCGGCGACACCAACAAGGCGTCGTCCATCCTCAACAAGGGCAACAGCGAAGAGGTCCAGTTCTTCAACGGAACCAACACCTGGACCGGCGGCCACACCTGCCTCTCCCGCAACGAGCGCTACGCCTCCGACCTCACCAACAACTACTTCACCAGCGGCGCCTCGGCCAACAACTCCATCAGTTCGCACCGCTGGGTGCACGCCAGCACCTGCGACAGGTGGGCGACCTGACCTCCGCTCCCACCTAGCCGAGACCGACGAACCTGAACCTTGCGGGGATGCCTCTCACGGCATCCCCGCAAGACGTCGGGAAGTGTCAACTTCACCGACCACCTCAGGTCAACTTCGGTGCGATCGGCGCAGGCCGAGACCAGCGCAGGACTCCGCCCCGTACCCGAAGGCTGCGACCAGGCACCGGAAGGGAGCTTGGGCGGGCCGAATCACTCCGTCAGCGCGCCCATCGCACGATCGAGCAGCACCTCGAGGGGAACAGCGCCCTCGCAGGCCACCCGCGCCGTCGCCGCCACGTCCAGGCAGGCGAGGGCGGCCGCGACCAGCGCACCCGGCCTGGGATCCGCCGGCTGGTCAGGACTGGCTCCCATTCGTCTGGCGATCTCCGGCACCAGCAGTTCCTGCCACTTCAGCTGCTTCTCGAAGTGCCGGGCACGCAGTGACGGGGTCTCCTGCATCATGCGCAGATAGTTGAGCGTCTCCTCGGGCGCTTCCTCGTTCAGCCGCACCAGGACATCGAACGCGTGACGCAGCGCCACCCAGGGCCGCTCCTTGTCGGGGCGGGCCGCGAGCGCTTCCGCGATCTGGCGGCCACGCTCCTCCAGACCGACCAGAACGATGTCTTCCTTCGTGCCGAAGTACCGGAACAGGCTGGCGCGCGACAGGCCCACTTCGGCGGCGATCTGATCGACGGTCGTCCGGTCGAACCCCTGAGCGGAGAAGAGCCGGAGCGCCACCTCGACCACTTCCGCTCGAACCGTCGCCCGCATGCGCTCACGCAAGCCTGGCGGCTTCGGCTGGGAATGGGCGGCGGCTCTGGTTGAGTCGGTCATACGCGCAGGGTACCTTGACGATTCAATTTGAGACTCAGTCTCAGTGAACGTCTCGACGAACGCCGGCAGCAGTCCACGCCCACCCGACGGCACTGCGACACGAGCGGCACGTGCACGGCGGGCGGCGGCCCGCGTTCGTGAACTTGCCGAAGGCGATGCGGCGTGCGGCCGTCGCGATCCACATTCGTGTCCGTTGCGCTGGGCCGACTGAAGAATTGCCGCCAACGGCACGTGCAGAAAAGCGAAACCGAGCCGACTCTATTCGGCCGAGATCTTCCGCCGGCCCAGTCCTGCACTGAGCTTACTTCCGGCAATTCGCTGTCGCATGTCCGCAGCAGGTGCAGTTTTCCATCCTGGGCGTCAGACATCCAGACAGAAATCTCTACCCCTCACGAGACTGCCAACTGATGGCAAGCTGACGGTCATGACCAGCCACGCTCTGAGTGAGCCGGGCGAATTCCCCTCTGCCCTGCGCCGAGTCCTGCATCTCAACTGACAGACACGGCCGGAGCGCACCGGCGATGACGACGACGCGGATTCTGCCTCCGAGCCCGCCGACGAACAAGGCCATCGACCTTCCGCCGATCCGAAAGCGTACGTATGTCCACTGAAGTCACCGAGTCAGCTGTTCCTCCCCCCACCGCCCCTTCCGCCGACTCCTCCGCCGAACCTTCTTCGGCGCCGTCCCGGCGCACGTTCATCGCGACGACCACCGCGGTCGGTGGCGCCGTCGTGGCCGGCGGTCTGACGACGGGTCCGGCCGCACTTGCCGCCGAGACGGGGGCCGCCGCCAAGGCGCCGCCGAACAGCCGTGTCTCGCTGACCGTCAACGGCAGACGGCACACCGTCACGGTGGACAACCGGACGTCGCTCCTTGATCTGTTGCGCGAGCACTTGGACCTGCCCGGCTCGAAGAAGGGCTGCAACGCCGGTGCGTGCGGGGCGTGCACGGTGCTGGTCGACGGGCACCGCGTCAACTCCTGCCTGACGCTCGCGGTGCGCCTGGATGGCGCCGAGGTCACCACGATCGAAGGGCTCGCGCCCGGGGGCGCGGACGGTGAACTGCACCCGCTGCAGCAGGCGTTCATCGACGAAGACGCCTTCCAGTGCGGCTACTGCACGCCCGGCCAGATCGTGTCCGGCGTCGGCTGCATCCAGGAAGGCCACACCGGCTCGGCG
Source organism: Streptomyces sp. NPDC050704 (assembly GCF_040654355.1). Classification (NCBI taxonomy): domain Bacteria; kingdom Bacillati; phylum Actinomycetota; class Actinomycetes; order Kitasatosporales; family Streptomycetaceae; genus Streptomyces; species Streptomyces sp. NPDC050704. Next base: position 73,188 of record NZ_JBFAHW010000051.1, read on the forward strand.
GACGAGATCCGGGAGTGGATGAGCGGCAACATCTGCCGCTGCGGCTGTTACGTGAAGATCGTGCGGGCGGTCGAGCAGACCGCCCGCGGGAAATGAGGTCGGGCAGCCATGCATCCCTTCTCCTACACCCGTGTCTCCGACACGGCCGAAGCCCTCAACGCCGGTCGGAGCGGCGGGCGTTACATCGCCGGCGGCACCACCCTGGTCGACCTGATGCGGGAGACCGTCGAACGCCCCGAAACCTTGGTCGACATCACCGGCCTGC